>JAVVPO010000001.1:0-9359 GCA_036655715.1 Cellulosilyticaceae bacterium
CTATTGTATACTTCCATTTCTAGCCTCACTTCTTATTTAGTCTTTCTCTACTATTATACTTTTAATCCGGTATTTCTCCAACTGTTTTAGAAAATGGATATTTATTCCTTTGTCTATAACGGATAAAAAGATTTTAAATAGTAATAATATAACTATAAATCAGATTTTATTTGGAGAAAGGTGGCAAAATTTATGAATACAAAAACTTTTGATTATATTGCGCTTGCTCTAATAGTTATTGGTGCAATCAACTGGGGGCTTATTGGCTTCTTCCAATTTGACCTTGTAGCGGCACTCTTTGGTGGAATGACATCTTGGATTAGCAGAGTTATCTACGCGATTATAGGTATTGCAGGTATTTATTCTCTTACACTATTTGGTCGTATTTCTAATAATGTTTATAAAAATTAAAGCAAAAGAAGGTTACTCCTTCTTTTGCTTTTTTATATCATTTTTTTAGTACTACCTACATATATTTAGTGATAAGCCTCCGTGTCCTTTATTTTCTTTTAACTATTTTTTATCTATGTTCTCTAACAGCCTAGCTTTTCTTTTTTTTAAAATTAGTTATTTTATTTAAAAATAAAGGATATTTATTGGCCTATCTTGAATAAATATATTAATAAAACATATTAGGGGTGATATCCATGATACAGATTATTACAGGTCAAGCTGGAACAGGAAAAACTAAGCAACTGCTCAGCATCGCTAATGAAAAAGCTAGAATTCAGAAGGGTCATGTAGTTTATATTGATAGTACAACAAAGCATCGTTATGACTTATCTCATCACGTACGCTTAATTGAAGCTACTACCTTCCCCATTACATCTCCTCACGATTTCTTTGGATTCTTATGTGGCATTTTATCTAGCAATCATGATGTTGAACTTGTATTAATTGATGAACTTGTTAAAATTACGCATCTTAGTATTAACGATTTAACTCATTTTGTTGAAAAGCTGAAAAATCTCTCTGAAAAGTACCACGTAGATTTTATCATTGGCGCTACCTGTTCAACTAAAGATTTGCCTGAAAATCTTCTCCCTTATTTAGTCGCTTAATATTTAATAATCTGTTTATTCATTTACCTAATAAAGCACTAGTAAGAGTTCCCTTCTTACTAGTGCTTTATTCATTTTATTTTAAGCGTTCCTTGACTTAAAAACACATAAGCTAAAAGAATTCACTGTATAACAGGTATTAAATACCTCTATCCTATTAGACTCCTCATAGGTATCTATCACCCTTTCCCATCCACTTTCTATATAGGGTAGTTCAAAAGATAATGATTCTACATAATTATTAGCTATAATATAATAGGAAACATCCTTACTTTCTATATGATAGGCTAAGCTTCTTGAATGATAAGACCAATCAGGCTCATTATAATTAATGCCATGCCAGCTTATATGAGAGTCATTCCTCTTAATGAGTGTTTTTAATTCATCCTTTAACTTAATGATTTCCTTCATAAATTTATAATGATTTTCAAACTCTTTCCCTTTCTCCCAATCTACCCATAGTATTTCATTATCTTGGCAGTAAGCATTATTGTTTCCCTTTTGCGTTCTTCCTAGTTCATCCCCCATAAGTAACATAGGTACACCTTTTGAAAGAATTAACATCAACATATAATTTCTAACTTTCCTTTTTCTAAGCTTTAAGATTTCTAGATTTTCAGTTTCTCCCTCTACCCCACAGTTTTCACTATGATTGGCATTATTACCATCTTGATTATTCTCCCCATTTATTTCATTGTGCTTTTCAAGATAAGAAACTAAATCCCATAAAGTAAATCCATCATGTGCTGTAACAAAATGCAAGTTGTTTAGCTGAGTCTTTCGCTCATCTATATGTGTCACTTCTTCTCCCATCATACACCTTACTACATCTTGGGTTATTCCCATATCACCTCTTATAAATTTTCTCATTGTATCTCTAAAACAGTCACTCCATTCCACAAAAGGATAGGGCATTTTTCCTACGTCATAGTTGCCTTTAGCGTCCCAGCTTTCTGAAATAAGCTTAACTTTTGATAAGATAGGATCCTCTGAAATATCTTTTAGCAGAGATTCTCTATACCAATTTCCATTCTCATCTTGCCCCAGTATAGACGCTAAATCAAATCTAAATCCATCAACCCCCATGTATACTACCCAATACCTTAAACTTTCCAGTATAAGCTGTTTAACCACTATATGCGCCGTATTTAATGTGTTTCCTGTCCCTGAGCAATTCATATAGTTCGCTTTGTCCATTTTATAGTAAGTATCATTACCTAGCTCTTTAAAATTAAATAAACTCCCATGCTCCCCACCTTCACCAGTATGGTTATACACTACATCTAATATAACCTCCATCCCCTGTTCATGTATGTTCTCTACTAGTGTCCTAAATTCCTTTATTTCACCTAATACAGATTGATCCCAGCTATACTCATCCTGTAAAGCAAAAAATGCTATAGTATTATAACCCCATACATCTTGCATTTTTTCTCCTGTTATAGGATGAGTATGCTTAAGTGTATATTTATTCCATTTAAATATGGGTAATAGTTCAATCGTTGTAATGCCTAGTTCCTTAAGATAACCTAGTTTTTCTTGTATTCCTAAAAATGTTCCTTTATGCTGTACATTTGAAGAAGGATGCTTAGTAAATGCACTGACATGCATCTCATAGATAATAGTATCTTCCCACTGAATACATGGCTTCCTATGTGTATAAGGTTCTAAGGCTACAACGATATTTCTATAAATATTTTTTCCTTTTGAAATTTCCCTCACACTATAGGCATAAGGATCAATGAGTGCTATGCTCATCTTTTTATTTTTAAATACTTTCCATTCATAGGCCATTCCGGCTTTAATCCCTTCTATAAACACATGAAAAATGTCTCCTGTTCTCTGATCATCTTCGGTCAGCCAAACACTTATTATAGGCTCTAAGTCTTGATGCTTTTCATATATGTTTAAAAGCATGCTTTCGGCCCTATCTGAAAATATACCAAAATTAGCTCCATCTGCTTTTAAATGGCATCCTAGAATAGGTAATCCTCTGCTTATCTTAACCATTTGTCTACCTCCCTTTCCTTGACCATTTACCCTCTTTATATAATATAGCCTAAATAGTTAGTTTTTTTCAAATAATTATTTTTTTGTTTTAAAAATTTCTTCCTTGCCAAAGTTTTTCTCTTATGCTATTATTAAAAAAACTATAAGTCAAAAAAGCGATGAAAAAGTCCTTTAGTAGTAGTATATGATAGTTTCAGAGAGTGTGCGTCTGCTGCAAGCACATACTTAGTATATTATGAATTACAATCTTTTGAGCTACATGTTTATGTCGGTTTCCCACCGTTATCTGGGCCTAAGGCAGAATTTTTCTGCAAATTAAGGTGGTACCACGGGTTATCTCGTCCTTTTCTGGATGCGATAGCCCTTTTTTATTTCAATTATTTTATAGGAGGTTTTATTATGAATGCTTTTAATGTACTTCTTGAGCGTGGATTCATCCAGCAAACGACTCATGAAAAAGAAATTCGTGAATTACTTGAAAAAGAAAAAGTTACTTTTTATATAGGTTTTGATCCAACTGCTGATAGTTTACATGTAGGTCACTTTGTAACAGTTATGGCTATGGCTCATATGCAACAAGCTGGACACAGACCAATCGTTCTTCTTGGTGGTGGAACTGGTATGGTTGGTGATCCAACAGGTAAAACAGATATGCGTAAGATGATGACTCCAGAAATTATTGAGCATCACGTAAACTGTTTTAAAACTCAGCTATCAAAATTTATTGACTTTAATAATGATGCAGCCATCGTTGTAAACAATGCTGATTGGTTACTTAAACTTAACTATATTGATTTCTTACGTGAAATTGGTGTGCATTTCTCTGTTAACCGTATGCTTACAGCTGAATGCTTTAAACAACGTCTAGAAAAAGGATTATCTTTCCTAGAATTCAATTATATGCTTATGCAATCCTACGATTTCTTAGAATTATATAGACAATACAATTGCAAACTGCAGTTAGGTGGTAATGACCAGTGGTCTAACATCCTAGGCGGTGTAGAACTTGTTAGACGTCTTCACGGAGATACTTCATTTGGTATGACTTTCTCTCTTCTTACAAATAGTGAAGGTAAGAAAATGGGTAAAACAGAAAATGGCGCTGTTTGGCTTGATCCTAAAAAAACTAGTCCTTATGACTTCTACCAATACTGGAGAAATATTGCTGATGCTGACGTTAAAAAATGTCTCTCACTTCTTACTTTCTTACCAATAGAAGAAGTTAATGCACTCTCTAACTTAGAAGGTTCTGAGATTAATAAAGCTAAAGAAAAACTTGCTTTTGAAGTAACTAAGATTGTACACGGCCAAGAAGAAGCCCAAAAAGCCGAAGAAGGGGCTAAAGCTGCATTCAGCGGCAAAGGGGCTAAAGGATCTCTTCCAACTACAGAAATTGCTAAATCAGAGTTTGAAGAAGGGCTTAATATCATTACTCTCGTAGTAGACAAGATGAATCTTGTTGCTTCTCGTTCTGAAGCTAGACGTCTTATTGAGCAAAAAGGTCTTAAGTTAGAAGGCAAATCTGTTGAATCTTTAGATCAACTTGTAATACTTAATGATTTTACAGATGGCTCTTTAATGATTCAAAAAGGCAAAAAAGTATTCCACCAAGTGGATCTTATATAAAACAAAAGCACAGAGAAAAATTCTCTGTGCTTTTGTTTTATTCAAAAATATTCCCCATATATCTTATCATCGTTACGCGTATAAAGGCAGCTATAGGTACTCCTAGCAATATACCTAACAGTCCAAACAGCTCTCCTCCAATAACGATAGCTAAAAGAACAACTACAGGGTGTAACTTCACACTATTGCCTATGACTTTAGGAACAATGAACCATCCATCAATTTGCTGCAAGATAAGCACTGCCACCATAGCATAAACCCCCTTTTGAGGGTCAGGTCCTATTGAACCAATTATGCCCGCAAGAACAAATCCAACTACCGGTCCAAAATAAGGGATAATATTAAAGACTCCTGCTATGATTCCTATAATAATAGCAAAGTCTAGTCTAATTAAGGTAAGTGCTAGGCTAGTAAGTACAGCCATAATCACTGCATCTATAAGCTGTCCTCTGATATAGCCTGAAAAAACATAGTCCATATCTTGCCCAACATTTCTAGCTTCTCTTCTTATCTTCCCTGGCAAAACAAAATCTAGTGTCTTATTCCACCCTTTCAGCAATCTAGGCTTATCTTGTACAAGATAAAAGGCTACTACAATACCAAGCCCTATACTAATGGCATTACCTCCTAGACCCTTTAAAGTCTCAAGAATTTTATCAGTCAACCCCGTTGTTATCTGATCTACTGCGCCATAGATTCTACCTAGTATCTGCGTATTATTAGCGGATAAATTAAAGTTATCTACAACCCCAGTAATATTCTCCAGCATATTTTGGAAGTACTGTATATACTGATGGATACCAGCCATAAGACCTTCTACCCTTTTTGAGTCTAATACCGCATTGACATTAAGTGCAATAATAAGAATAAATAAGCCAATAATAGCTATAAGTGTCATAACCGTTAAAAATGTTCCCATTGTTCTTGAAGTATTCTTCTCTTTCAGGGGGTTTTCTTGCATTGGGTTATCTTTTTCTAACTTATTATTTTTTTGATGGCTATTTTTATTAAGGTTATTCTTTTCTTTTTTACGCTTTATTCTACACAAAGGATTCCATTTACATTTATTAGCATAAAACTCCACTATAGGATCTAATAAATAAGCGATAGCTATTCCTATTATTAAAGGTTTTAATAACTCTAAAATACGTGTGATAATTTTCACTAGCCCCCCCCATATTACTTGAATATTCATTAGGGCAATACCTATCCCTATTACAACTAGTGTACTTGCTACAATATAAACAGCGATTGTAAAGTATTTGTTGTTGTTTTCAAATTTCATATGAGAGGTCTCCTATTCTACTATGCTTTAATATTTTTAAGAAGTTCTACTAAGTAAGTATAAACTCTTTGCATAGAAGAAATACTTGCTCTTTCCTCTGGTGAATGAATTGCACGTACATTTGGACCAAAAGCAATCATATCTACTCCAGGTAATTTCTCAGATATAAAGCCACATTCTAACCCTGCATGAATTGCTCTAATCTTTGGTTCTTCATTATACATTTGTTTATAAGTTTCTATTGCAATCCCCCTAATTTCAGAATCTTTTTCATAAACCCATGCTGGATAAAAAGCTCCTACTTCACACTTGATTTCTAATATTCTACTAAGCACTGTAATCTTGCGTACAATTTCCATTTTTCTACTAGGCATAGAACTTCTAATAGAAAGTGTCACATGAATACCATCTTCTCCTGATTGTACAACACCAATATTCATAGAGGTCTCTACAAGTCCACTTATTTGATGGCTCATCCCTGAGATGCCATTTGGCAAAAGTAATAATACATCTATAAGTTGCTTAGTTGCTACTTTTGTTAATTTTTTCTCCGCCTTAACTTCGCTTACGGCTATACAAATCCCAGCATCTTGCACTGCATATTCTTCACTAAAGTTAGCTTTCATCTCTTCTACTACTTCAGCTATCGCATTATATTGATTAGCCTCTGTAACAATAACAACTTCACACTCTCTAGTAATAACATTATCTTTTGTACCACCAGATACTTCGCTTATCTCATAAGCTACTTTTTCTCTTAGTAACTCTAGTACTCTACCCATTAGTACATTAGCATTGGCACGCTCATGATGAATTTCTGCTCCAGAATGTCCTCCAATTAAACCATTAATAAGGATTCTATAAGCACATTCTTCTTTTGAAACTTTATTCCACTGATCTTCTATAATCAGATGAGCTCTTGCTCCACCTGCGCAACTTACTAAGAATTCTCCCTCATCATCTGTATCTAAGTTAAGAAGAATTTTACCCTCTAAATATTCTGGATGCAAATTAGCTACCCCATCCATTCCAGTCTCTTCTGCAGTAGTCATCAATGCTTCAATCGCTGGATGGACTAAAGTATCATCTGCTAAAACAGCCATTTGATAAGCAATAGCAATTCCATTATCTGCTCCTAAAGTCGTTCCACGCGCTTTAATAAAGTCACCATCTGTATAAAGATCAAGTCCTTGTACTTCAAAATCAAAGTCAGTCTCTTTGTTTTTTTCACATACCATATCCAAATGCCCTTGTAAAATAACTGTTGGTGCATTTTCATAGCCTTTAGTCGCTGGTTTTTTGATGTAAATATTATTTACCTCATCTTGTTTTACCCAAAGATTATGCTTTTTGGCAAACTCTACCATGTAATCACTAATAGCTTTCTCATTCCCAGAACCTCTTGGGATACGGCTAATTTCTTCAAAATAATAAAATACTTTTTCTGGTTGTAAATTTCCTAATACTCTTGTCATGTCTTTTACCTTTCTCATCTCGTTTAATTCTTAAAACTATGAATAGGTGCAGGAATTCTGCCCCCTCTTGCAATAAACTTTTCACAACTGTATGGATTGACTGGCATAATCGGTGCACGACCTAATAAGCCACCAAATTCCACACTATCTCCTACATCCTTACCATAAACAGGTATAATTCTAACCGCTGTTGTCTTGGCATTAATCATTCCAATAGCCATTTCATCTGCAATAATCCCTGAAATAGTCGCTGCACTTGTATGGCCTGGTATAGCCACCATATCTAGTCCTACTGAGCACACGCAGCTCATAGCTTCTAATTTTTCTAAAGTTAGTGCGCCTTGCTCAGCCGCACGAATCATAGCATGGTCTTCACTTACTGGGATAAATGCACCACTTAGGCCTCCTACATAAGAAGAAGCCATGACACCACCTTTTTTCACACAGTCATTGAGTATAGCTATACACGCTGTAGTTCCTGGAGCTCCTGCCACCTCAAGCCCCATTTCTTCTACAATTTCAGCAATACTATCGCCTATTGCAGGTGTCGGTGCTAGTGATAAGTCAATAATGCCAAAAGGTACCCCTAATATATCTGCTGCTTCCGTAGCTACCCTTTGCCCTGCACGTGTAATCTTAAAAGCTGTTTTCTTAACGGTTTCACAAACGGTTTCAAAGTCTCTACCTCTGACATTCTCTAGCGCTCTTTTGACAACGCCAGGACCACTTACACCTACATTAATCACGCTATCATGTTCACCTACACCGTGGAAAGCCCCTGCCATAAAAGGATTATCCTCTGGTGCATTACAAAATACTACAAACTTAGCACAGCCGATACTTTCTCTATCAGCTGTACGCCTAGCTGTCTCTTTTATAATCTCCCCAATATCTCGTACTACATTCATATTAATTCCTGACCTTGTGCTTCCTACATTAATAGAGGAACAAACTCTTTGCGTCACATCTAGTGCTTCTGGAATAGAATTAAGCAAAATCCTATCAGCAGGTGCACAGCCTTTTTGTACAAGTGCTGAAAACCCTCCAATAAAATTAATGCCTACTTCTTTAGCAGCACGGTCAAGCGCCTTAGCAATGGGTACATAAGACTGCATACCTGTCGCTCCGCCAATAAGTGCAATAGGCGTTACAGAGATTCTCTTATTAACTATGGGAATACCATATTTCTTAGAAATCTCTTCTCCTGTTATAACCAACTTCTCAGCTTTCTTTGTAATCTTATCATAAACTCTCTCACATAATCTATCCATATCTTCCGAAATGCAGTCTAGTAAATTAATGCCCATTGTAATCGTCCGAATATCTAAATTTTCCTCTTGAATCATTTTATTAGTTTCTAAAACTTCTATTCTTGATATCATAAGTTACCTCTCCCCATTTACTAAATACGATGCATACAATCAAAAATATCTTCATGCTGTAGTTTAATATCTACTTCTAAGCTTTTACCTAATTCGCTTAGTTTATCTACTAGCTCATTAAATCTTCCATTTGCCTCAGAAATGTCTACAATCATCATCATATTAAAATAACCTTGTAAAATAGTTTGAGAAATATCTAATATATTGATGCTTTCTTCACTTAATAATGTGCACACTCTTGCGATAATCCCAACCTTATCTTTACCTACTACTGTTATAATTCCTTTCACAACTAAATCCTCCTTTATTTTTCCCAATAAATTTCTAGTTTATCTTTATCTTTGAGTTCATCTGTGAAAGCAGCTCTAACGTCATTTAATTTAAGTATAATGCTTCCTTGCGGTCTAGTTAAATCAAAATCTATATAATCAAATATATTTACAAACACATAAGAATTTTTCTTTATAGGAAGACTGATATTCTTCCCATTCACACTAAGTGTTAAATATTCTTCTTGCTG
>JAVVPO010000001.1:9459-66803 GCA_036655715.1 Cellulosilyticaceae bacterium
TAGGAAGACTGATATTCTTCCCATTCACACTAAGTGTTAAATATTCTTCTTGCTGTATATTTACTGTTTCTACTATTACTTGTTCTCTATTTCTATCTATCTTTTTATCTAGGTCTTCTTGTGCAATTTTCTGTGACCTTACTTCTATTATTTCTTTGTCTGTTTCTTCTTCTTTTATTTCTTCTCTGATACTTTCGTTGTCTTCTAGCTCTTCTAATCTATCTTCTATTAGTATACTATCCTCTTCGTTTAAGGTATAGGTATTTAAAACAAAAGCTTGATTCACTCTTATTACTTTATCTTCATCTATTTTCAGTTTCTCTACTAATTCCCCAAGTGTACCTATATTTAAGATTTCCACTTTATCTTTTTCTACTATTTGATACTCTAAGTCTACACTATCTCCATTAACAAGTATGATAGAAAGATAAATCACCTCATCATTAATATAGATTTTTCTTCTTTCTGGCACATAGTCTCTAATAGTCACAACCAAAGGCCTACTTTCCATCGCTCTATGAATTTTTATAATATATTGGTTATGTACAGGCGTATTTAATGTTGTTTCTCTATCATTTAAAAGGATAGTGGCTACTTCTCCACTTTCTCCTTTTATACGTATACGCTTCTCATTAAGGCTAAATATTAGAGTTTTCCCTCTTTCAGGAAATAACTGTGTGTGATCCATTCCCTCATAGATACGCGCATCTAATACTATCTATTATTTGCTCTTTCATAAATTCCTTCCCACCAAATCTGCTATCTCTTTTGCATATTGCTTAGGATTTATAATACTAATACTACAGCCTGTTGCTAATTCAAACCCTGCAAAGTTACCCACTCTAGGTATAACCTTTATATAAAAGTGATACTGACTTTTTTCATTGGGTCTTCCGCTCATTACACAAATATTATAGGCCGTATCTACTTTCATCAAATGATACGATTTAAGCAATTTACTCAATATTTCACTTAAATCTTTAATCTCTTTTCCATCTATTTCTTCATAATTTGTTAGATGCTTTTTAGGTATAATCCATGTCTCATATAACATTTGAGGTGCACTAGGTGCTATGAGAAACCACTGGTCAGATTCTAAAATAATATTTTCATGTTCTATCGCTTTCATCATTTGGCATATCACGCAAGATTCTTTACTGTATTCATATTCCTTTAACATAGTCACTGGTATTTCTTCTAATGCTACTATTTGCCAATGAGAATGAGCAATACTAGCACCTGAATTTTTTCCCCAATTTTTAAATATTTGTATAAAATGAATACGTGGATTTTCTTTTAAGTCTTTCCATCTGTTTTGCATGAGTAGAAATATGCTTTCCCAATGGGTTATAGAAAAATCTTTAGGGTCTTGGGTATGCCACGAAGTATCAATGACTACATCATGTATCCCATACAAAGGCTCATCTACACCACATATAGGATACTTATTATTAACTATTCTAGCTACAAACTCATTATCCTTAGAAGATTCTAGCCAAATATTTTCTATCATTTGCTCATTTTCCACACAAAAAGGGCATTTGTTTTTTTCTATTCCTATAAAAGGTCTATTTTTTCTATCTTCTGCAATAATACAACTTCTTCCTAAATGATACTCATTAATAATCCTTGACATATTATCCCCCTTAGTAAAACTAATTCTACTATATTCAGATATAAAATAAAAGAAATATTTAACATCTAAATTTTAAAAAAACTAGCTACTTACTCGCTAGTCTTCTAAACTCCACTCCTGTATATTAGAATAAATATTACAAGGATCTGGATCTATGTTCCCTTTAATCTTTTTCTTGGTAATAACAGCACCATTTCTAAAATACAAACTTATATAAGGATTTTGTTCCGCAAAATAATGTTGTAAGCTAGAATACGCCTCTGTAATATACTCAATATCTGCCATAAAAGCCTCTTTTAATAAAGTATCCATTTGGCTATCTTGATAACCAATAAAGTTATCTCCACTAGTTATTTGGCTAGAATGGAATGCAAAACTTAAATCAGGTATATATGATAACTTCCATCCACCTAAAAAAGCATCATATTGTCTACTATATATCCTGGAAAGATAAGTTTCCTTGTCTACTTCTTCAATAATAACCTCTACACCTATACTCTTATACATCTTTTGTATGCCTTGAGCTACTTTTACTCGCTCTTTATTTTCTTTATTAACTAATAAGTTAAAAGAAAGTGAGATGTTATTTTTAGTAAATAATTTAGTTTTTTCATCTAACTGATAGCCTTCTTGAGCTAATAATAGCTTAGCTTTTTCCTTATCATACTCTCTAATATCTAAAGTCTTATCAAAAAGGTAGGACTTAGGACTAATAGGTGTATCCGTTACAATCCCTTGGCCTAAATAATAAATATCAATAATTTCTTGTCGCTCTAGTCCATAAGCTAACGCTTCTCTTATATTTTTATTCTGGAATTGCGGTCTATTGAAATTAAGTGCCATAAATTCATAATTATTAGTTGGTAGTTCATAGATTCTAGCTGATTTATCTTTCGTATATTTTCCCCAATCCATTACATCCGTATAAATAACATCTATGAGTCCTTGTTCAAAAGCATGTAAAGTACTCTCTTCATCTGGAGTTATTAATATTTGCACTTGTCCAATTCCTGGTATTCCCTTAAAATAACTTTCATTTGATTCTAAGGTAATTTGCTTTAAAGGAACTTCTGTTTGGAACTTATAAGGTCCACTCCCTACAGGTTTTATATCCAGTGCTTCTTCTTTTGGCACATTATAAATATGCTCAGGAATAACTGGGAAAAATAATGTCTGTAGCATGCCACTAAAAGGCTGTCTATACCAAATTTGAAGTGCATTATTAGTTAAGACCTGTACCTTGGCTATATTCTCCACAGCCTTCTTATAAGGAGAATCCGTTGCTTGTTGTATCGTTTCAATGGTAAACTTTACATCATTTGCTGTAAGTGACTTACCATCATGCCATAAAACATCTTCTTCTAATGTAATATGAATACTATTACTGGCTGTATCAATATACCATGTTTTAGCTAACTGAGGTGTAATACTACCATCTACTTCTATATTAACTAATGTATCAAACATAAGATGCAGTCCTTGTTCCACACTTTTTTCTGTATTATAAATAGGATGAAGCGTGGTTGGGCTTCTCATAGCTACTTTAATTAAATCTCCTTCAAGAGGTATTGACTCCACTTCCTCTATTTCTTCCTGCGCCGGTGTTTCTACCGGATGTTCTTTTACTTCTTCGCTCTTCATTGTACAACCCACTAACAAAATCATACTTATGATCATTAGACTTATAATCATTATGCCTATTCTCTTTAATATTCTTGCCACTTAGCTATTCCTCCTTAGCCTTTGTATAATAGCTTATAAATAGCATATGCAAACTTCACTCGTTTAACATAGTTATCTGTCTCTTTAAATGGAATGGTATGAATCGTCTTTCCATCACTACTATAAGCTGTATTGCTCCTCCACTTAGCTACATTCCCACTTCCTGCATTATAAGCGACAAGAGCCATCTCTATATTTCCATCATACTGCTTAATAAGTTTATCAATATACCAACATCCAATCTGTATATTGATACTTGGATCAAACAATTTATCAGAAGAGTAATTTTTTATATCACATAACTCAGCTCCCCAATTACCTGTTGTATCCATAATCTGCATAAGCCCTTTAGCACCACTTTTCGAAATAGCTTGTGCATCAAATTTACTCTCTGTCCTAATAACAGCATATACAAATAACGGATCTAATCCATAGTTATCACTTATCTCACTAACAATCTGGCTATACTGCCTAGGATATAATGTATAAACACTAATTACTACTATACTTGCCAAAATACATAAACTCGCGATTACTTTAATTATCTTTTTCTCTTTCAAACCCAAAGTCCTTTCTACCAGCTTACTATTATTTTTGCAATTTGGTCTTTTGTATTTTCTGGAGAAAAACTATTATCAATGACTACATCTGATACTGAATTGAATTCTTCCCATTTCTTTTGAGAGTTAATCCTTTTTAAGGCTTCTTCTCTCGTAAACCCTTCTCTTTGCATAATTCTTTCTATTCTTACTTCTTCCTCTGTATAAACCCCAATTACTTTGTCCGTCAATTTAACTAAACCAATTTCAATGAGTAAAGCTGCATCTATAATAATCCATTCCCATTTATCCTCAAGTTTTCGCTTTTCTATCTGAAAAGATACTTCTTCAAAAATAAGTGGATGGCTGATCTCATTAAGTTTTTGTAACTTGGTTTGATCTGCAAAAACAATAGCTCCAAGTTTTGCTCTTATAATATGACCTTCTTCATCTAATATATCTTCTCCGAAAGCACTAACTACCTTATTATAAGCTTTTCCATCTTTTAGTAGTAACTTATGGCCTATTTCATCTGCCCCAATCACATATGTTTCTTTCAGAATGGATAATAGGGATACTATCGTTGTCTTGCCAGCTCCTATTCCTCCAACAATTCCTAAAACCATCATATTTATTCACTCCTATTTCGTATCAAACCAATTCTCACCACTGTGTACTTCTACAGATAATGGTACACCTAAACTCACTGCATGTTCCATTTCATATTGCATTAACTCTTTTACCTTCTCCATCTCTGGTTTATAAACTTCTAATAACAACTCATCATGTACGGTTAAAATAAGCTTAGATTTTAATTTTTTTTCTTCTAATTTAGAATGTACTTTAATCATTGCAATCTTGATAATATCTGCTGCAGTTCCTTGAATAGGTGTATTCATCGCTACACGTTTGCCAAATTCTCTTATATTGAAATTCTTAGAACTTATTTCTGGAATATCTCTTTTTCTATTAAACAAAGTAGTCACGTAACCTTGTTCTTTTGCCGTTTCTACTACACTATCTAGGTATTCTTTTACTCTAGGATATTTTTCAAAATAGCTATCTATATATTGTTGCGCCTCTTTTAACGATACTTTGATATCATCTGCTAATGAGAATGCTCCTATTCCATAGACTATCCCAAAGTTTACAGCTTTTGCGCTATATCTTTGCGCCGGAGTTACTTCGTCAAATGGTACATGTAACACTTGTGAAGCTGTTAGCGTGTGTACATCAATTCCTTCTTTAAACGCATTGATTAATATTTCATCTTCCGCCATAGCAGCTAATACTCTTAGCTCTATTTGAGAATAGTCGGCATCTAAAAAGATATAGTCTTGTGACTTAGGAATAAATACCTTCCTAATCTTTCTCCCTAACTCTAACCTCATAGGAATATTTTGTAAATTAGGCTCTGTTGAACTAATACGACCCGTCGCTGTAATCGTCTGATTAAAGGTGGAATGAATTTTATTATCTTTTCCAAGTACATTAAGCAGTCCATCTACATAAGTTGATTTAAGCTTTGTATACTGTCTATAATCTAATATTTTTTGAACAACTGGATATTCATCTTTTAAACTCTCTAGTACTTCTGCCGCTGTAGAATAACCTGTCTTTGTCTTTTTTGCCGCTGGAATATCCATTTTTTCAAATAGAATAACGCCTAATTGCTTAGGTGAGTTAATGTTAAACTCTTCTCCTGCATATTCATAAATTTCTTTTGCCGCAGCCTCAATAAGAACATCTAATTCTTCTCCATAAATGGTAAGTGCTTCAGGATTAAGGCTGATTCCCTCTTGTTCCATACCAAACAACACTTTTACTAAAGGCATTTCAATTTGGTAAAATAACTCTTCCATCTTATAGTCTTCTAGCTGACCTTTTATAACCTCATAAACTTGTAGTAATACCTCAGCTCTTTGATACATTTCTTTTTCACGTATCTCGTCTACTAGCCCCAACCATTTTTTCATAGATTTACCCTTGCCTAGGATACCCTCTATATTATTCATATTATCATTATCTAAAAATATTTCACTTAGCTCAGAAATATCATAAGTATCATTCGTTGGATTTATCAAGTAGGCTGCAATAAAAGTATCAAAGACCTCGCCTTCGAGTGTCATCTCTAGCCCTGCTAATTGATGTCTTAAAAGTTTTGTATCGTGTATCACTTTAGCAAATGTCTTATTAGCAAATAAATCCTTCACAGCTTGTCTTTGTTCTATTTGATTATAATCATACTCTATATAAGCACCTTTCCCCTTGGCAGCTAATCCTAAGCCAATGGTATGGTCTTCTATAAAGTAAGCTATAGCTATCCTATCTTGGCCTGCAATAAACTCCGATGTCTGCTCAGGTAATAATTTGACAAACTCTAATTCATCTATAGCATTTTCTGCCTTATCAGTATTTTTTCTTGGTAATTTTGTCATAAGTTTTTTAAATTCTAATTCTTTAAAAAGCTTTTCCGTTTCATAATCAAGACCTAACTCAAACTTAAAGTCTTCCCAGCTATACTCTAATGCTACATTACATACAATAGTCGCAAGTACTTTGCTCTCTAATGCCTGTGCTTTATACTCAGCTAAATTTTCTTTTAGTTTTTTTTGTTTAATCTCTTCTATATGCTCATATAAATTTTCTATGGAATGGTATTCTTTAATGAGTTTAGTTGCTGTTTTTTCGCCTACTCCTGGCACACCTTTTATATTATCTGACGTATCTCCCATAAGGCCTTTTACATCAATAAATTCAAGGGGAGTTACTTCATATTTCTCATAGACATCCTTTGCATGATAGCTTTCTATTTCTGTTCCTGTTTGTTTTGTCTTAGGAATCTTAACTTCTATCTTTTCACTTGTAATTTGAAGTAAATCTCTATCTCCAGAGATTACTACAACACTTAAATCATCTATCTCCCCTTGCTTAGCTAGTGTTCCTAAAAGATCGTCTGCTTCATATCCCTCTTTTTCTAACATATGAATATCCAAGCTTTTTAATACTTGCTTTAAAAGGGGTATCTGCATCCTTAACTCTTCTGGCATACCTTTACGTGTACCCTTATAGGTTTCATTCATCTTATGTCTAAAAGTAGGAGGGCTCATGTCAAAGGCAACTCCCACTAAATCTGGTTTTTCTTTTTCTATCATACTAAACATAATATTTAAAAATCCATATACTGCATTTGTATAAATTCCATTTTTGTTTCTCAATAACGGAATGCCATAAAATGCTCTATTTGCAATGCTCAGTCCATCAAATAGTAATATTTTTTTATCCATTTCCATCTCTCCTAAGCTTTCTTAGTCTTTATCTTTATTATAATAATACCTTTAACTGAAGTATAGGTATTATTGTTTTTTGTAATTACCTAAATTATTCCTTTTCAATTATAGCATATTTTTCTAACAGATAATAGAAATAAGAAAAAGCACTGAAAATATGATTTACATACTCTCAATGCTCTTTATAAATTCTATTGTTTTAAAAGATTTATCAATGTAATAATTGATATAACTGTCATTTACTCTTTCTAATTGTTCTAATGCCGCTTCATCTAAATGAAATTGAAAGAGATGTTCTAACGGAATGTACAATATATATCTTATCGTATAAAGTGTGGTATACCCAATAGAAATCAAATACTCATTTCCTAGGCAATCATCACATATAATCCCACCTTCTGCTACTACAAAATTATATCTAGGCAAAGGTATCTCTATCATCTCTTTGCTACAACTTGTACAATGCTCCACACTAGGCATTAAGCCTATTGTCTTTAGCGCCCTTAGTTCAAATATCCTTCTAATTAACTTAGGATAAATCTTACCTTGTGATAATTTATGTAAAGTCCTTAAAGTCAATTTCAAAAGCTCTTCATTAATGACTCCTTCTCTTGTAACCTCCCTCAGAAACTCTACTATATAAGCAGCATAACTAAGTCTTAATAAATCTTCTCTTATGTTATGAAACATACTAATAATATCTACACTAATCAGTTTATAAGTCTCTTTATAGGCACTTAATACAAATTGCCCATAGACAAATAATTGTGTTCCTGAAGCAAAGCCTTTATCATTCTTTGTAGCTTTAGGTGCTCCTACTTGGATTTTACCTAATTCATGAGTAAAGAGAGTGATATACTTATCACCCTCTCCCACCACATACTCTTTAATAATAATACCTTTGGCATTTATAATCATTATTCACTCATTCCATCCGTAATCAGCCCATCATCCATCTCGGCTTCTCCTACATTGTTAGATGTATCTTGTAGTTTTTCATACTCCTTAAATGATAAGTAAGTATTAATATCTCCTGTAGTCTCAAAACATTTCCATAAGTTGTGTATCATTTTTATAACCCCCTATGTCAGTTTATATACTATAGGATTTACATATTTAAAGTTTATATGCTATAAAAAAACTTCCAACTCAAAACTCCTTGACTATATTTTATTAATATAAATCTTTAGAGTTGTATCCATAGTTTTTAAGTAAGAAATCACTATCTCTCCAGTTTTTCTTAATCTTCACCCATAAAGTAAGATAGATTTTAGAACCTAAAAGTCTTTCAATATCTCTTCTTGCATTAGTTCCTATTCCTTTAATCATAGCGCCTTGCTTACCAATGATAATACGTTTATGTGAATCTCTTTCACATATAATAGTAGCTTCTACATCTACAACAGAGCTACCTTCTCTACTCTTAATACTTTCAATTTCAACAGCTATACCATGTGGAATTTCTTTGTCTAGTAAATGAAGTGCTTTTTCACGTATAAGTTCCGCAATAATTTGTCTTTCAGGCTGATCTGTAATCATATCTGCTGGGAAAAATTGTGGGCCTTCTGGTAAGTATTTTTTAATACATGAAAATAATGATTCTATATTTGTTCCCTCATATGCTGAAATAGGTATAATTTCTGCAAATGGGCATTTATCTTTATAAGCTTCGATGATTGGAATAACTTCTTCTCTTGCAATACTATCAATCTTATTAATACATAAGAAAATAGGTGTTTTAATGTTATTAAGTCTTTCTAATATTTCTCCATCTACTTTCCCTATTTTTTTATCCGCTTCTACCAAATATAATACTACATCTACCTCATTTAATGTATTATGTGCAGATTTCACCATATACTCACCTAATTTATTTTGTGGTGTATGAATACCTGGTGTATCAATAAAAATAGCCTGAAAATCATCTGTTGTAAGGATTGTCTGTACTTTGTTTCTAGTTGTTTGAGGCTTGTTAGACATAATGGCAATTTTCTCACCTACTAGTCTATTCATTAATGTAGATTTCCCTACATTAGGTCTTCCTATAATAGATATAAATCCGGATTTAAATGTTTCTTTCATGTGTTCCTCCTAGGTAGTCTAAGTCTTTTTGTGTGAATGAATAAGGAAATATCTGGTTAAACGGAATGATTTGTAACTCTTCTTTAGAATTTTCAAAAATAAAATCTCCATCTATCATAAATTCTGAAATAACCTGCCTACAAATCCCACAAGGATATGTAAACTCTTTACCACTACTTACTATGGCTATTGCTTTAATCTCTTTATGTCCTTCTGAAACCGCTTTAAATATTGCGGTTCTTTCTGCACAGTTAGTTGCTCCATAAGATGCATTTTCTATATTACACCCGGTGTAAACAGTACCATCTGCCATCAAAGCTGCAGCTCCTACTTGAAATTTAGAATAAGGCACGTGTGCATATGCCATAGCTTCTTTTGCTTTATTAACTAATTCTCTGTATTTTTCCATTTGATGTCAACTCCTTCTATCTAGTTATACCAAGATTATTTAATACTCTTTCTTGTTTAGCTATCATGTTCTTTTCTTCTTCTTCTGTCATATGATCATAGCCTAACAGATGAAACATACTATGTGCTACTAAAAAGCAAACTTCTCTTTCTAAAGAATGTCCATATTCCTCTGCTTGTTTTTGGGCTACTTCATAACAAAGAACGATATCACCTAACATGATATCTTTAGTATCAAAATTCATATATAAGGTTTCATCAAACTCTTCCCAATCTATCCCGCCATCTTCTGCCGGCTCAATTTGAGGGAAAGAAAGCACATCTGTTACCCTATCTATTTCACGATGCTCTTTATTAATTTCTTTAATTTCTATTTCATTAACTACCGTTAAGCTAATTTCAGCTTCTAAATTTACTTTTTCTTCTTTTAGACATTCTAAAATAACATGATTTACATTATTTAATATGTCCTTATGTTTCTCAAAAAAATCATATTCATCTTCCAAGTATATATTCATTGCTCTAACCTTTCTTTTCTGGATATTCTATACGTTCATGATACATCCCTTTTAGCATTCTTGTAAAGGAACTTACAATTTTATCTATATCTGAAATATAAAGTGGACAATTATCTAGTTCACCTTCATCCAGCTTTTGTTTTACCATTTTTTTCACTATTTGCTCTACCGTCATATCTACACCAATCTTATGTTGCATAGAACGTACCGTCGCCTCTACTACATCCGCTAACATAACAAGTGCCGCCTCCCTTGTCAAAGGCTTAGGTCCAGGATATTGAAAATCCTTTATCTTAATAGGGTTATCTTCTACTTCTTTCGCCTTGATATAAAAAAACTGCATAGTACTTGTCCCATGATGCTGTATAATCATATCCTTAATACATTCTGGTAATTTATATTCATTAGCTAAATCAATGCCCGCAGTTACATGAGAAATAATAATATTCGCACTTGCCCTTGGCTCTAAATAATCATGGGGATTATCTAATACCTGATTTTCTTTAAAATAGTTACTACAAGTTAATTTACCTATGTCATGATAGTATCCTCCTACACGTGCTAAAAGGGTATTGGCACCTATTTCATCTGCTGCTGTTTCTGCTAGATTAGCTACAAGTAAACTATGATAATAAGTCCCTGTCGCTTCTATCAGCAACCTTTTCAAAATAGGTTGATTAGGATTTGTAAGCTCTAAAAGCTGTATAGGCGTTATAAATCCAAATCCAGCTTCCCATAACGGCAAACTCCCTACTACTAAAATAACAGATATAAGCCCCATGAGAAAGGTTTGTATACCTTCAAAAAGGCTTTCCCCAGTAGGCGGTATTCCTATAAGTAATTGAAGCGAACTATAAATGAGTGCATGCATTAAACCCACTATCAGTGCACTTTTCATTGTCTGCTTACGTTCTTGCATACCTGTTACAACCAAAATACTCATTATGCCTGTAAGCATCAGATAAACAACAAATACAACATCACCCTTTTGTATAATAGCTGCTAATATAATTAGTACCAAGTTAAATATAATAGCTATATCTGGTTTAATCAATATAGCTATTAACATAGGGGCTATACTTAAGGGGATATAAATAAAATTCATCGGCTTTAAAATGTGAATCAACAGTAAGGATATTAAATAAAGCATAAAAAACAATCCAATTTGTCTAAATTCAAGCTCCTCTAAAGTCTTCCTTATCTTAATATATCTAAATAAGCATAAAATAATAACTCCTAATAAAATACTTACGCCTAGATATTGTGTATAAGTATTTTTTACATCTGTATCTAAAAATCCAGCTTTCTCCAATAGCAAATAGTTTTCTTCTGTTACCCTACTTCCCTGTCCGATAATCTTTTCATTTTGCAAGATATAGACTGATTCAATCTGCTCTCTTGCTTTTTTTCTAGTGGCCTCTGTAGCTACTTCATCTATAACAATATTCGTCTTTAATTGAGAAGAAATAATTTCATAAGCTAGCTTTTGATAGAGTGGGTTAATCATTTCACTCTCTATAGCCTTACGAATTTCAGAAGATCTATTTTGGTAAGGTTTAACCCCTTCTTCAAAAAATTTAAGTAACAATTCTATAATTTGAGCCTGTAAGGTGTCTAAGTCGCTTTCACTTGCAGCAAGTAAGGTCTCGTACTCATCGCTATAAAGCAACACAGGGGATTTACTTTGCAACGTATCAACAGGATTAGTCTTGACATTAGGCTCTATATCATAATGTTTAATAGATGTGATAGATTCTGGCATATTGGGATCTTGACTTGCCATAACTTCTTTAACCGCTGATACATAATTAAATAATTCTTCTACGTCTTCTATAGCTTTTTCTTCTACAGCTTGATCTATAGTATAAATCTCCTCTATACTCTGTTCAGCTAACACTCTTTTTCTTTCTGTCGCCACTTCATTTTCTATTTTAAATGGCGCCAAAATAAGTTTAGGAGAAACTTCACCAATCTGTAAAGACAACTTTTCGCCAAAGAAATTACCCTCTATTACAGCAAAAAAAGTGCATATTATCGCAATTATAAATAATAATCTTGTACCTTTTTTACTATTTATCATAAGTATACCCCCTCTATTTCAAATACCTTCTCTTAAAGAAAAGGTATTCTACTTATGTTTACTCTCAAACATATCATAAGCATCTACAATTCTCTGTACCAATGGATGTCTAACTACATCATTTCTATCTAAGTAGCTAAATGCAATACCTTCTACATCTTTTAATATTTTTCGAGATTCATTTAGGCCGCTTTGCTTATCAGATGGTAGATCAACTTGTGTCAAGTCGCCAGTAATAATTGCTTTAGAATTAAATCCTAATCTTGTCAAAAACATTTTCATCTGCTGTGGTGTAGTATTTTGCGCTTCATCTAATACTATAAATGCATTATTTAAAGTACGTCCCCTCATATAAGCTAAGGGTGCTACTTCTATCAAGCCTTTTTCCATATTTTTTTCAAAGTTTTCCGATCCCATTATTTCAAACAAAGCATCGTATAATGGTCTAAGGTAAGGATCTACTTTACTTTGTAAATCTCCAGGTAAAAATCCTAGTTTTTCTCCTGCTTCAATAGCCGGCCTAGTAAGTATAATTTTACTTACTTCATTTCTTCTAAAGGCATTAATGGCCATAGCCATTGCTAAATAAGTTTTCCCTGTCCCTGCTGGGCCTATTCCAAATGTAACCATATTTTTACGAATATTATCTACATATTCTTTTTGTCCTGTTGTTTTAGCTTTAATAGGTTTGCCTACATAGGTAAGGGTTACTACATCCGTATTCACCTTGGATAGATCTTCATCTTTATTCTTCTTCACTAAATTAGTGATATACTTCACTAATTGCTCATCTATATTATCCCCTTTTTCTGCAAACCCTACTAATTCTTTAATAACTCTAACAGCAAGATTAATTTGTTCCATCTCACCTACTATCTTAATATCTTCTCCTCTTACTGTAAAACTTACTTTTAATGCCTTTTCTATAGTATGAATATGTTGATCAAAGTTGCCAAATATACTAGCCATATAATTCATTGGAATTTGTATTTTCTTTTCACTATTGCTCATCACTCATTCTCTCCTTTTGGGGTTTCCTGTTCTTGTTGAATCTCTTCACTTGTTATTTCTCTTATCTCAGATACATTTTCCTCTACTACTGCATACAGTTCACCGATTAATACTTCTCCAGATTTCTTGTACACTATTTTTTGGTCCAAAACTTTTCCATCTTTCCCCATTGTCTCTTCTAGCTTATCGTGAAGTGCTCCTTCTAGCTTATCCATAGCTTCTTCTTGACTGACTTCTATCATTTCAGGAATATATTCTACTTTTTCTTCCTTTTCTAAATAAAAAGGCAATGGAAAAAGTTCTGTAATCCTTAATTGATCGACTGTAATTAAAGTATCTGAGTGTTCATATTGGCGTTTGTTCTTATATAAAGGAATTTTAGTGTTGAATAATTTAACACTAAAATTCTTACTTACATTCTGGGTATAATTTTTCTTCACCTTATACAGTGGTATTTCGCCTTGTAAGGCATAAAAAGTTCTCGCCTTAATATCAGCCTTTGAATGTGTATACTGCATGCTTAGGGCTTCATCCTGCTGCAAAGGGATCTTCCCTGAAACAAGTGTCTCCCCTTTTTTCACAGTATCACCTTTTTTCACCTCAGGCATTCCTTTTTTTGTAGCAATATATGTAATGAGTGCATCTCTTTTTGCAATAAGATCACAGGGTATAGTCTCATCATGCATTTTAGGTTTAGGCACCGTCTCAGCCACTTGAACCAGCAATTTAGTTCCTTCAAACTTAATACCTGCCCAAGTTATCTCTGGATACTGATTAATAAGATCAGCCTCTGCTTGTCTAAGGTCTAACCCATTTTTAAATTTACCTGTCGTATAACCTTTGTGAGCTAGGGTTTCAATAATATCTACTTCATTAATCCTACTATTGCCCTCAACCTCAACTAGCCACACAAACGAGGTTAGTATGTATAATAATACTATAAACAAAAAGCTACCCATTACTAGCATACTACGTTTTCTATATCTAAAGCTAATAAATGGAAAGCCTATTTTTTTTGTAATTTTAATTCTACATCGTGATTTTTGCACAAAAGGCTTTAGAGCCTTAAATCCTTTTATACTTGTTTTGATAAATAACTTACCATCTCTATGTTCAACATCCCAAAAATATATGCCTGTATGTAATGCTAAATTCATGAATTTCTCTAGTGAATAACCCCTTACTTCTACTATAACATAGCCTTTTAAATAATTCCATAAGGATACAAACAAAGTTCCTCCCCCCTTACTTACTAAATGATATAGATTCTATATATCCTTTAATTTTAATCGATTCGTTTGTCATACTCTTAGCTTCTAATTTTTCCCCTTGTATGGCTAATACCCCTGATTTGGTATTAAGTCTAATTACTTTTTCTCCGTACTCCAGGATGTTATTAAAATTTTCTATCACTAAATCCTTATTACCTATTAGCGAAATAATCGGTATATTTAGTATAGTTTCTTTTGGTATTTCTAACTTTTCTATAATATGCTCTATTGCTAAAGGCCTTTTAGCTTTACTTTTTTTTCGCATAGTCTTATCCCCCCTTAGTTCTATACTATGCCCCCTCTTGGACATGTATACTAAAAACAAAAAATCCTAGTAGTAAATTTCTTTACTACTAGGATTTTTATGTTTTAGCTAAGCTGTTTAAAAAATAGTTTCTACTAATTAGTATTGTCTATTTTTCTTACGCGCTGCTTCTGATTTCTTTTTACGTTTTACACTTGGTTTTTCGTAATGCTCTCTTTTACGGATTTCTTGCATGATACCCGCCTTAGCACAATTTCTTTTAAAACGACGAAGAGCACTATCTAAAGTTTCATTATCGCGAACAATAACCTCTGACATTTCTTTCCCTCCCTCCGGCTTGCAGTGTCGTGCTTTATGCATTTGTACGGAGAAAAGATTAAAGCACTATACTAAATTATAATTCACATTGTATGCTACGTCAATAGCTAGTGTGAGTTTTTTTTATTATCTCTGCACCTATTTTTATATGTTATACATATTTCTAACATATTTTCTTAGTATACACCATAATAGTACCCAATTGAAATACTTTTCTCTTCATAAAGCTAATTTTTTTTTCATATTACTGCATAATTACAATTACAAACAAAAATCCTTGCTGATTATGCAAGGATTTTTGTTTGTAATTGTAATTATACTGGATAAGCTTTATTAGTAGTGTCCGATACAACAGGATCTACTTTTTTTTGTTGTGCTTGTCTATACTTAAAGAAATCAGTCGCTACTTGTGGGAATAATGCATAAGACAAGATATCTTCATCTTGCTGTTTGTACATTGCCATTTCTTTTTCTAAAATATGAAGCTCTGGTTTTAGAAGATCTGCTGGTCTACAAGTAATACGTTTTTCATCTCCAATAATTTGTTTAGCAAATTCATCTGTAATAGGCACTGGAGTCATACCATACTCACCTCTTACAATGCCTTTTGATTCTTTAGATACCATTTTATAGCGCTCTCCTGCTAGTACATTAAGCACTGCTTGTGTCCCAACAATTTGGCTAGTTGGTGTAACAAGTGGCAAGTATCCAAAGTCTGCACGTACACGTGGAATCTCTTGTAATACATCATAGAATTTATTTTCTGCATTTTGTTGTTTAAGTTGTGATACAAGATTAGAAAGCATGCCACCTGGTACTTGGTATAATAAAGTATTGATATCTACCGCTAATACTTTTGTATCCATAAGTCCTGATGCTAGAGCTTTTTCACGCATTGGACGGAAGTACTCTGCAATTTCACTGAGTAACTTTTGATCAAGTCCCGTATCATACTGTGTCCCTCTAAAAGTCTCTACCAACACTTCAGTAGCCGGCTGAGAAGTTCCCATAGCAAATGGTGACATCGCTGTATCAATGATATCACAACCTGCTTCTACAGCTTTTAGGTAGGTCATAGCTGCTACACCACTTGTATAATGGGTATGTAGTTGAATAGGAATATTTACCGCACTTTTTATAGCCCCTACTAATCGTTCTGCTTCATAAGGCACCAAAAGCCCCGCCATATCCTTAATACAAATAGAGTTTGCACCCATTTCTTCTATCTCTTTAGCTAATTTCACCCAATATTCAAGTGTATGTACTTCACTTAAAGTATAAGAAATAGCAACTTGTGCATGCCCTTTTTCTTTATTGGTTGCCTTAACGGCTGTTTCTAAGTTACGCATATCATTTAACGCATCAAAGATACGTATAATATCAATACCATTTGCAATGCTTTTTTGAACAAAGTATTCTACTACATCATCTGCATAGTGACGATACCCTAGGATATTTTGCCCTCTAAATAGCATCTGTAATTTTGTATTTGGTGCTTCATTTCTTATTTTGCGTAGTCTTTCCCATGGATCTTCTTTTAAGAATCTCAGACAGGCATCAAAAGTAGCACCTCCCCATACTTCTAAAGCATGAAATCCTACTTTATCCATTTTAGATAAGATTGGAAGCATCTCTTCTGTTTTCATACGTGTTGCAATGAGAGATTGGTGAGAGTCACGAAGAGTAGTATCCATTATTTTAACTGGTCTAGGACTTATATTTGACATTTTAGAACCTCCTTATTAGCCGTAAATTGATAGTAGTACACCCGCTGCAATGGCTGATCCTATAACTCCTGCTACGTTAGGTCCCATTGCATGCATAAGCAAGAAGTTTGAAGGGCATTCTTCCTGCCCTACTTTTTGTGCTACACGTGCTGCCATTGGTACAGCCGATACCCCTGCTGCTCCAATAAGTGGATTGATTTTTTTACCACTTAATCTATACATTACTTTACCAAATAATACTCCCCCAGCTGTTCCTACACAGAATGCTGCAAGCCCAAGTACTACGATTTTAATAGTTTCCATTGTAAGGAATGTATCACCTTTTGTTGTTGCTCCTACTGCAAGACCTAACATGATTGTAATAATAGACATCATGGCATTACTTGCTACATCTGCAAGACGATTAGTCGCGGCTACTTCTTTTAGAATATTACCAAACATAAGCATTCCTACTAATGTTCCTGCTGAAGGAAGTAGTAAAGAAACAATGATTGTTACAACAATAGGGAAAATAATCTTTTCTGTACGTGAAACAGGTCTTAATTGTTCCATTTTAACCATACGTTCTTCTTTTGTTGTAAGTGCTCTCATAATAGGTGGTTGAATAACAGGCACTAACGCCATGTAGGAGTATGCTGCTACCGCAATTGAACCTAATAAATGAGGTGCTAATTTAGTTGTTAAATAAATGGCTGTTGGGCCATCCGCTCCACCTATAATTCCAATAGATGCCGCTTCTGCTGGTGAAAATCCTAACAAAAGTGCTCCTAGGAAAGCAAAGAAAATACCAAGTTGTGCTGCTGCACCTAAAATAAGACTTTTAGGATTTGCAATAAGTGGACCAAAGTCTGTCATTGCCCCTACCCCAATGAAAATAAGGGGTGGAAAAATTCCTAAATCTTTTCCTAATGATAAATAATAAAGCAATCCTCCGGGTTGGAATCCTTCTGTTCCATATGTACCAACTTCTCCTGCTTTAATCCCTACTTCTGGCAGGTTAACCATTAGCATACCTATTGCTATAGGCACTAATAGTAAGGGTTCAAATCCTTTAGCAATAGCAAGATAAAGTAACCCACATGCTATGATAATCATAGCACAGTACTGCCAGTTAAGATTTGCAAATCCCGAATCTCCTACAAATCCCTGAATAGCCTGCCCGAATTCATTAATGATATTCATAATAAATGTTCCTCCTTTTCAAGTCTTAGTTGGAACTAATTAATAGTTACAATAACGTCATTGGATTCTACCATTGCACCTGCATTGACATTAACAGAAGCAATTGTTCCCCCTTGAGATGCAAAAATCTCATTTTCCATTTTCATAGCTTCTAATACTGCGAGTAAGTCACCCTCTTTAATCGTTTGACCTACTTTTACTTTTACATCTACGATTTTACCAGGCATTGGTGCTACTACTTTAGTTGCATTAGCTGGAACAGCCACTACTGGTGCTGCTTTTTGAGCCACTGGTGCGGCTACTTTTTGTGCTACCGGAACTACTGGTGCAGCTACAAAATCTCCACCTAATTCTTGCACTTCTACTTCATATACATTTCCGTTTACAGTTACTTGAAACTTTTTCATATTAAAGTCCTCCTCAATAATTAATCCTGCTTTAATTTAGCGTGTTTGTCTTGTAACTTGTCTTAAGGAACGCACTTGTAATCTATCAGAAGTTGTCCCCATACTTGCTGCAATGGCTGCTGTAATAACAGCTACTAATTCTAACTCATCTGTTAAATCTACCGCCGCTTCTATTACTGGATCTGAAACGATAACAGGTGTTTCTTTTACAACAGGTTTTGATTTGTTTTCTATAGAACCTATTATTTTACTAAGAAATTTGATTAAAAAAACCAACATTACAAGTGTAGTAAATACAATTGTAACTCCAATTAAAAATGTACTAAACTCGGCTAAAAATGCATCAATATGCATGCCTATCACCGTCCTTTACTATCGAACTTTATTTAAAGCCTAACTTGTTTTGTGTAAAGTACTTCAAGCGCAGCAATAACTCTTTTTCTCGTTGCAGCTGGCTCAATAATATCATCAATATATCCTCTTGCAGCTACAGCATAAGCACTACTATTTTGCTTTTCAAATTCTTCTATTTTAGAAGTAATTACTTCTGATGCTAATTCAGCATTTTTAATTTCTTCATTATACATAATCCTTACTGCACTTTCAGCATTCATCGTTGCTACTTTAGCAGTAGGCCATGCATATACACAATCTGCACCTATATGTTTACTATTCATTGCAAGATATGCACTACCATATGCATTGTTTAAAACAACATTTACTTTTGGTACTGTTGCATTTGCAAAAGCATAAACTAGCTTACTTGCTTCTTTAATAATTCCTAATTTTTCAGTATGTACTGTCGATTCAAATCTTTCTACATTTGTAAGTGTTACTATTGGTATATTAAAACTTTCACATAGTTTAACGAACTTTGTAGTTTTCTTAATACTTTCATAATCAAGCACTGCTTGTTTATTAGCTATTAGTCCTACAGTGGCTCCATTCATTCTAGCAAATCCAGCAAAAGTTTTTTCCCCATAAGCTTCTCCTATTTCTAGGTATGTATGTTCATCCACAATCGAAGCTACCACATCAACTACTTTACCTGTTTCAAAATCAAAACTATTTAGATTTGCATCTACTCTATTTAGATCATCTTGACAGGTGTAACAAGGTGCATCTACGCCGCTATTAAGAGGTAAATAACTAAGAAGCTCCTGAACTTTACCAATAAGTGCTGCTTCATCATCTTCTCCAAACTGTGCTAGTCCACTTTCTGTTAAGTGTACTTTCGCAGTTGCTACCGCATCAAAAGTAGCATTTTCGTCTGCCATAGTATTAGGACTATTTAAAAACATCTTTCCATTTTTATTAGAAATAAATACGAAATCTGATAATCCTGTGATAAAGGATACTCCCCCTGCGCAATCTCCACAAACTACTGAAACTTGTGGAATAACACCTGATGCTTCCATACATTTACCAAAAATCTGTCCATATCCATCTAGAGCATCTATATTCTCTTGCAATCTAAGGCCTACTGTATCTATAAACCCGATTATAGGTACTCCCATCTTTATAGCATCATCATACGTTTTAATAATTTTCTTAGCATGCATTTCTCCAATTGATCCATTCATAACTGTTGCATCTTGACTATATACATAGACCAATTTCCCGTTTACAGTCCCATATCCACATACAACACCATCAGCCGGAGTATCACAATCATTCATATTGAATGCAGTACTTCTACTCTTAATAAAAATACCCATTTCAACAAAACTATTTTCGTCTAGTAATCGTGTAACCCTGTCTCTAGCAGTTAGCTTACCTTTTGCTAAAACTGCCTTTTTAGCTTCATCGTTATAGCCATTTTGGATCGCTAATCTACGAGCTTCTAATTCAGATAGTTTTTGTAAAGTGCTCATCTGATACCCTCCATTTTTTAGAATATAATTAAAGTTCAAAAATCGACTTCTTTATTATACTAAATTATTGTACATTAAACAATATATTTGATTGATAAATTAGACTAATCTTTATTGTTCTAATTATTTATATGCTTTTATATATTTTATCTAATTACGACAAATATATTAGGACAAGGTTTGTTTACATTGGTCATTGATAATTGCAAAACTTTTATTTCCCTTTGCGAAAACCTAGATAATAGCTGTTGTACCTCAAGATGCTCCTTAGCACCCTCTTCATGACCTGGATAGGTCATAATAGTAAGAATACCACTAGCAGATAACTTCCCTATAGCCTTTTCAATAGCCAATAAAGTTGTATCCGTAGTGGTAACAATTGTTTTATCTCCTTGTGGTAAATAGCCTAAATTAAACATGCCAACATCAATAAGCCCTTCTATATACCTATCTAGTTGATGATGAGAGTCTTGTATCAAATGAATATCTTTATGAATATCTTTAACTCTTTTTCTCGTATTTTCTACGGCCTGAGGTTGTACATCAAATCCCCATACACTTTTTATCTGTGGTAATACACTTAAAAACTCTAAATCAAATCCATTACCCATTGTAGCATCAAGGGCAATGAGACTTTGCGCCTCTTGCCCTGCTATATGATTTTTTATAATTATTTGTGCGTTATCTGTCATATTTCTATCAAACATCTATTCACCTAGTCCCTTTAAATAAGTTATTTCAGCTGATTTAAGTTTTCTCCACTTGCCTACTTGCAAGTCACCTATCTCCAATTTACCTATAGATACTCTTCTAAGATGGAATACATCATAACCTATTGCACTACACATTTTTCGCACTTGTCTATTTCTTCCTTCATGTATCGTAATACTTAAAGTTGTACTATTACCCATACGTTTAATCACTTTAACTTTAGCTGGTGCTGTTGTATAGTCATCTATCTCAACACCTTTTTCAAGTCTTTTCACATCTTCTATTCTGACATCCCCTCTAACTTTAGCAACATAGGTTTTATCCACATGGTGCTTAGGATGTGTGAGTTTGTAAGTAAGTTCTCCATCATTAGTTAAGATTAAAAGCCCTGAGGTATTATAATCTAATCTTCCAACAGGGAATATTCTTTCATGCACTTCCGCCATAAGGTCAAGTACCGTTTCTCTATCTTTCTCATCTGAAGCTGAAGTAATATAACCTGTTGGTTTATTAAGCATATAATACTGGATATTTTCTTCTGCTTTAATAGGTTTATTGTCAAAGGCAACATTGTCCCCTTCTTTAACAATGGTTCCAAGTTCTTTGACAACCTCGCCATTCACCTTAACTCTTCCTTGTAAAATATATTCCTCACTTTTTCGTCTAGACGCTACACCCGCTTGTGCTAAATATTTTTGTAATCGCATCCATCACCCCTCCTTATTAGTTTTAAAATTTATCTCTAAAATAACGTTTAACTAGATCTAACCAAGTTGCTTTATCAATAGCTTTTGTGGCCATCAGTTCAGAACTTCCTAGAAGCACATTGTCACATACTACATCTATTCTTCCCACCACTTGTCCTTCTTCTACCGGTGCTACAATAGTCTCTGGTAATGTCACTTTCAATTGCACTTTCTCTACTTCTTCTTTAGTAAGAGGCAAAATTATTTTTTCATTGCCGTAAAGTTGTACAACTTCTTCTTTACCTTTTTCTACTGCTACTTGCTTAGAACAATCTTCTTCATCCAGCACTTTGTATTTGTCATAGTTATTAAATCCATAGTTCATTAATTTAATCACGTCTGTGTATTTTCTTGACTTCCCATTACTATCCCAACCCGCGCCTAAAGCTACACCTACAAGCTGCATATTTTCCTTGTCTACTGCACCCACAAAGCAATGTCCCGCCTTAGAAGTGAATCCTGTCTTAATACCTATCGCACCTTCATAACTACTTAAAAAACGATTTTTATTTTGCAAGTCATGAGGTTTACTTCCTTCAACTTCTTGAGTTGGAATATGAATGTTTGGGGTGTTTGTAATTTCTATGAACTTAGGATTGTCTATTGCATAAGCTGCAATAATAGCCATGTCATACGCACTAGCATGATGATTAGGTCCATCTAATCCATTTGGTGTTTCAAAATTTGCTCCTTCAGCTCCAATCTCCTTAGCTTTTTCAGTCATCATCTGACAAAAAACTTCTACGCTCCCACCTACATGCTCCGCTATAGCTACCGCTGTATCATTATGAGATTCTAGCATAAGCGAATAGAGCAAATCACCAAGTCGCTGCTTTTCACCTTGATGTAAGCCAAGTTTAACCTTAGGTGCTTTAGCTGCTAAATTAGATACTGTGACAATATCATCTAGATTAGCATTTTCTAAAGCAACTATGCAAGTCATAATTTTAGTTGTACTTGCCATAGGCAGTGGCTCTTGCCCATTTTTTTCATACAGAATACGTTTGCTATCTTTTTCTATTAAGATTGAACCTTTTGAGTAGATTTTCTCTGGTGCTGCAGCGCCATAAACATTAGCACTTATAGCAAGTGTTGCAACCAGTAGTAGCGAGATACCTTTTGAGTTCATACGTTTCACTCCTTTGAAAGAATATAAAATACTCATATTTTTCAGCATCCCTCACTCTACGCCATTTTATACATTATTCTTTCTGCTTATAAAATTAGGAGGATAGTCCATCCTCCTAATTAGCTTCTTCTGTATTAATATAATTCATCTCTTCTTCTACTTCTTTTTTGAATCTTTCTATTAATTCTTCCTTTACCTTAGGTAACTCATCAATATTTTTAAATCCAAAGTGGCGTAAAAACTCATTGGTTGTTCCAAATAAAATAGGCCTTCCAATAACATTAAGTCTTCCTACTTCTTCTATCAGACGATATTCTATTAACTTACTCACCGCATGTTCTGAACGTACCCCTCTTACATCCTCTATTTGCACTTTAGTAATAGGCTGAGAATACGCTACTATAGCTAATGTCTCAAGTAAGGTCTGAGTTAATAGCTTTTTAATAGGCTTTTGTTTGAATCTTTGTATATATGTAATGTTTTGTGGTGAAGTACACATTTGATAACCACTGTCTACTTCTACAATTTCAAATCCACTATTTGTTTTTTTATAGACTTCATTTAATCTATAAACTGCCATATGTACAGTAATCTCCTCAGTTTCACACACTTCACATAATTTACTACTAGGTATACTATCTCCAGCAAAAAACAATAAAGATTCCAATATACCTTCAAGTTCAGTTTTCTTCATTCCAATCCACTCCCGTAATAATAATATCTGTTAAATGCTCTTTCTGATGGATAGCTATTCTTTTTTTATGAACTAGCTCTAGAATAGCCATAAAAGTTACTATTAATTCTACTTTTGGCATTTCTCTTTTACATATTTCAAAAAATGAGACTTCACTATCAAGCTCTAATAAATTCAAGATATAAATACTTTTTTGTTCAATAGTATACGTATCTTTTCTTAAAATACTCGAATCTATTTTTTTTTCTTTCTGATGAGATACGACTTGCTGCTGTCTTAATAAAGCTTGAAATGTCTCATAAAGATATTCTAACGAAATATCTTCTAATATATCTTCACTTATTGGCAATGGCACTTCTATTTCATTAGCTATTTCTTTATTTCTAAAGCAATAATCTGCTGATAAATTCTGCCTCTCATTAAGCTCTTCTGATACATATTTTATCTTTTTATATTCTAATAGCTTTCTAATCAGTTCTTCTCTTGGGTCTTCCTCAGGCTCTTCACCTGCCTTCTCATGTTTAGGCAGCAACATCTTAGATTTAATATATAATAGTGTGGATGCCATCACAATAAACTCACTCATAGGCTCTAACTCTAAAGTTTCACAGTTATCTATGTATTCTATATATTGATCTGTTATAGATGAGATTTCTATATCATATATACTCATTTTATTTCTTTCAAGTAAATGGAGTAACAAATCAAGAGGACCTTCAAAATCTTCTAGCTTAAATGTTATATTCATAACAATTCTCCTTCATACATCATTGTATACATTAACAGTTTATAATTTCTCTTCCCATAATGCAATACAAAATTCCATTTCTCATTAATATTCCCCATAAGACCACTCGCCCTACAGGGAATATATTTTTACTTGGAGATGTTGAAAAATCTCTTATACATATAAGGTATCATGTTTTTAAGTTTTGCTTTACCTATATCAGCTGCAGCTACTAGGTTTGCTTCCCCTACTACCTTACCATCTAAGGAGTAAGTAATTGCTCCTAACTTTTGACCTTTATAGATAGGCGCTATCACCTTATCTTCATAAATAATTTCATATGTTATCTCACTTGTATTATTGCTTTTAGGCACTACAAAAGATATAGAATCTTCTATGGTGAGTTCCACTAAGTCTTTATCCCCCTTTCTTACTGGACTAGATCCTAGTATTTCCCCTACTTGCGGACCAGATTTAACCATATAGTTCGCATATCCATAATCCAAAAGCCCTGCAGCCTCTCTAAACCTCACTTTACCATCTTCTGAACCTAGCACAACTGCAATAAGCTGCATCCCATCTCTAGAAGCAGTCGCACTCACACAATGCTTAGCTTCTGGGGTATATCCAGTTTTCAAACCTGTAATACCATTATACCATTTAAGCATTTTGTTAGTATTAGTCAGTCCGAATTCACTTTCTCCCTTTCTCGTTCTGTGGATAATGGTATCCATCCACACGGTCGCTGTCTTACTGATATCAGGATATTTTGTAATAAGTTCCCTAGACATAAGTGCTACGTCTTTAGCTGTTGAAACATGGCCCTCAGCATGAAGTCCACATGCATTCTTAAAAACAGTATTCTTCATACCTAAATCCTGTGCTTTTTTATTCATCATATCTACAAATTGTTGTTCACTCCCCGCAATATACTCAGCCATCGTTACCGCCGCATCATTCGCCGAAGCGATACTTATACACTTCACTAAGTCTCTAACGGTTTGCTCTTCTCCTGGCTCCATATAAACCTGTGAGCCTCCCATGCTAGCTGCATGCTCACTAACAGTTACCTTGTCATCCCAAGTGATCTTCCCTGCACTCACTGCATCATAAATAAGTAACAACGTCATGACTTTTGTAATACTTGCAGGTGGTACTGCCTGATCTGCATTATTTTCAAGCAATACCTTACCACTATCCGCCTCCATAAGTACATAACCTCTAGCTGTTGTAGTTATTGCATGATTAGCAGGTTCTGCTGCACATACCAAAACACTATTTACTACAATGGTTAATACTAACATGAGTACACATATTTTTTTATTTTTCATATTAATACCTCCTAAGACTTTGTTGCTATTATCTGCTATTTCTATCAAATTATACCGAGTTCACATTACAAATTATAGGGGACAAAAAAACTTTCTAGATACTCCTAGAAAGTTTTTCAAAAGAAATGTACTTATACTAACTCAGTATAAAAACTTTTTCCTATTTTTAATTGTGGTAAATCAAAGATTTCACTAATTGTTTGACCCATATCTGCAAAGGATGTTCTAACACCTAAATTCTTACCTTCTTTAAGTTGTTTACCATATACAAGTAAAGGCACGCATTCTCTTGTATGGTCTGTCCCTGGGGCTGTAGGATCACATCCATGATCAGCTGTTATGAATAAAACATCATCTTCTTTCATCGCTGCAAGAATTTCAGGTAAGTATCTATCAAATTCCTCTAACCCTTTACCATAGCCTTCACAATCTCTACGGTGTCCCCATTTCATATCAAAGTCTACAAGGTTAGTGAAGATAATTCCTTTACTATCTTCTTTAATAGCTTTAATAGTTGTTAAAATACCATCTTTATTACTCTTTGTATGAATAGCTTCTGTTACCCCTGCACCCGCAAAAATATCTTCAATTTTACCAATTGCAATAACATCTAATCCTTTTTCTTTAGCATATATAAGTACATTCTCTTCAGGTGGTGTCACCGCAAAGTCTCTTCTGTTTGGTGTACGCATAAAGTTACCAGGTTCTCCTACAAAAGGTCTGGCAATAACTCTAGATACCTCATGCTCACCAACAAGTATATTTCTAGCTATTTCACACATTTCATAAAGATGCTCTAAAGAAACTACATCTTCATGTGCCGCAATTTGGAATACGCTATCTGCTGAAGTATAAATAATAGGATAACCTGTTTTCATGTGTTCCTCACCTAGGTCATCTAAAATTTGAGTTCCAGAAGCTGTACAATTCCCGAGTGTTTGAGTTCCTATTTTTTCATGGAACTCATCCATGATTTCTTTAGGGAATCCATTTGGATAAGTTGGGAAAGGTATCTCTGTATAAATTCCAACCATTTCCCAATGCCCTGTTGTTGTATCTTTTCCTTTAGATAGCTCTTGCACTCTTGCAAAAGATCCTTTTGGACTTGCTATCCCAGATGCAAACTCAACACCTTCAATATTCCCAAGTCCTAAGTCCATCATATTAGGGATATCAATTCCCCCATTTTTATTATATACATGAGCTAATGTATTTACATTGGTATCTCCATATAATTTACTATCACTCATTCCACCTATACCTACACTATCTAAAACAATCCAAATAACTCTTTTCATAAGATACCGTCCTTTTTATAAATTATAAGCTTAAAGCCTTATATGTTATTTTATTACATTTAGACAAAAAAAAACAGGAATTTTATTCCCTGCTTAAAAATATTTAATTTTTCTTACTTGATATGTGTATAAACTTGTGTTGTAGAAATATCAGAATGCCCTAACATCTGTTGTACAGATTTAAGATTCGCCCCATGTTGAATAAGATGAGCTGCAAAAGAATGTCTTAGCATATGTGGTGTAATCCCCTCTGAGATATTTGCAAGTTTAGCATAGTTTTTAAGAATTTTCCAAAACCCTTGTCTTGTCAAAGGATGTCCATTGCAATTGACAAACAAAGTTTCTTCACTATTTTCTCTAATCATAATGTGTCTTACTTGTGATAGATAACTTTGAAGTGCCATTATAGCAGGCATTCCTATAGGAATAGATCGTTCCTTATGTTGGTCTTTACATATAATAAACCCTTGATTTAAATTAACATCTGATACTTTTAAAGTGATTAATTCAGATACTCTAATCCCTGTAGCATATAGCAATTCTAACATTGCCTTATCTCTCATCCCCTTAAGCTCAGTCATCCGAGGCTGCTTAAGTAACTTGACTATTTCACTTTCACTTAAAATCTTTGGTACCCTTTTAGCTATCTTTGGCAATTCAATGATAAAAGCTGGATTTTCCGTATATCCTTCCACCTTAATCAAATACTGAAAAAATGCTCTAATAGATGCTAATGTTCTAGATATTGTTGCCATAGATTTATCTTGATTTTTTAATTCTTCTAAATAACTACGTATCACTTGTGTATCTATCTTATCAAGGCTACTTACACTTACATAATTCAAGTATTGAAAGAAATATTTTAAATCTCTTTCATAAGATTGAATAGTATTTTCTGATGATAACTTTATATCTCTTAGATAAACCAGAAAGGACGTAAGATAATTATTCATAGACATTCCCCTTTTAAACTTGCTTGTATATTTTAATTTCTTTAATTTATTAATAATATTATACATAAAATGATTTTTATTGTCCAGTTAAATTCATTTTTTATATTTATAGTAATATAAAAAATCTCCTAAATTCTTTTTCATTATTATATTTCAAAGAAATTTTATTTTTTAACTTTATGTTGTTTTCAGTAAATTAATTTTTATTTTTAAATTATTTCAAACTCTTATTAATCTATTTTACATAAAAAATCTTCTCTTTATAAATCAATTCCTATAACATTTTCTAATTCATCATTTTTTCAGGTCTATTCATTTATTAAAATAGATTTCTTTTATATTTTTAGAATAGAAAAAGAGGATATGGGCACATAGCTCATATCCTCTTTTATTATATCTATTATAGGCTTTTATATATTTATAACTACTTTATATTATTTGCGTAATTTATTGAGTTCGATGATAAGTGCATCATTTAGTACTTTAATATAAGTACCTTTCATTCCTAATGATCTAGACTCAATAACCCCAGCACTTTCAAATTTACGTAAAGCATTAACGATTACTGAACGAGTAATTCCCACTTTATCAGCGATTTTACTTGCAATAAGTAATCCTTCTGTTCCATCTAATTTTTCAAAGATGTGGAAAATAGCTTCTAATTCTGAATAAGATAAAGTTCCTATAGCAGATTTAACAATAGTTATTTTACGCTCTTCTTCATCTGTCTCATCTTTAAGAGATGATAACACTTCTACAGCTACAATAGTTGCTCCGTATTCACATAAGATAAGATCTTCTGTTCCATAGTTTCCTTGATTCTTCTCTTTGTAAGTTAAGAATGTTCCAAGTCTTTGTCCACCAGCTACAATCGGCACTATACACCCTATGTAGCTTGCGCTATTAGCTGAATCAGCAAAAATCGTTTCCATAGAGATATTTTCTCTAACATCCATCATAGAAATAAGTTGATCATTAATTGAGTAACCTACATATTGCTCTTGGTTAATTAAATCATTTGCAAAAATATTATTAATTCCCAATACCTTACTTTTACTACTAATCACCACTACATTTGACTGAATTACGTCGCTAATTACTTCACAGATATCTGAAAATACCACTCTATCAGACCCTACACGTTGTAGTAATCTATTTACTTTTCTCATTTTTTGTAATAAATCAATTGACATTCAATGTCCTCCTTAAATCGTTTATACAATTAGTATGTTCTAAAAATTTTCACACTATACACATTTATACTCATTAAAAAGACAAAGTTGAACGCTCAACTTTGTCCCCCCATCACACCTATCATTAACACATAAGTCATAATATCATAAATTAAAAGAAAACTCAACAACAAATTACAAATATCGCGCTTTTAAAAGTTAATAATTTATGTCAATCTTATGAATTATTTATTTTTCCTTGGAAATCTTACTTTCTTTACCATAATTACAGGTATTATTTCGACATGCAATTTTTTTATTCTTTGTGCTACCCTTTTCTATAAGAACATCTCCACATATAGGACATTTTTCTCCTGTAGGCCTTTGCCAAGACATAAAATCACATTCATTACTGTTGTTCTCACAACCATAATAAATTCTACCCTTTTTAGTTTTCTTAAGAATTACCTTTCCTCCACATAATGGACATGCTACACCCACCTCTTCATACCAAGGCTTAGTAGAATTACATTCAGGGAATTTAGGACATCCCAAGAATTTACCATATTTACCATATTTAACAACCATATATGTTCCACACTTATCACATGGAATATCTGTTGTCTCTGTTAAGTCGATATCTTGTATTTCAGCTTCAGCTGTTAGTACAGTTTTGTGGAAATTAGGATAGAAAGCTTTGATAATTTCTTTCCAGAATATATTACCAGATGCAATTTCATCCAAAATCCTTTCCAGTTGTGCTGTAAATTCTACATCTACAATTTCATCAAAATACTCTAACATAATGTTACCAACAACTTCACCAAGTTCTGTTGGATAGAGTATTTTATTTTCTTTTGTAACGTATCCTCTACCTAATAATGTCGTGATTGTAGGAGCATATGTACTTGGTCTACCTACTCCATTTTCTTCTAGTGTTTTGACAATACTGGCTTCTGAGAATCTAGCTGGTGGCTGAGTAAAATGTTGATTTGGTGTAAGCGTTACACATTCTAATGTATCTCCTTCAGCCACTCCAATCACTGCTACCTCTTTATTCTTAGTATTATCCATATTATATACTTTTAAGAAACCTGCAAAAAGTTCTATAGAATATGTTGCTTTGAATGTATAAATCCCATTTTTAATTTTAATAGAATGTGCTTCAAATTTAGCAGGTGCCATTTGGCTAGCAACAAATCTATTCCAAATAAGATTGTATAGCTTATATTGATCTCTTGATAAATATCCCTTAATTTCACTTGGTGTATAAGTGATATAAGTTGGTCTAATGGCCTCATGGGCATCTTGAATCTTAGCCGCTTTAGCTTGTTTAGCCACCCCTACATTAATGTATTCCTGTCCAAAATGACTCTCAATGTAATTTGCTGCTTCATTTTTAGCATCTTCAGCAATACGCACAGAGTCTGTACGTATATAAGTTACTACTCCAACTTCTGTTTTTCCAACTTTAACGCCTTCATAAAGTTGCTGTGCAATATTCATTGTCTTTTGAGTAGAAAACCCCAGATACTTGGCTGCTTCTTGTTGCATTGTACTTGTAGTAAAAGGTAATGCTGTATTTTTAATACGCTCACTTTTTTTACGAGATTCTACAACAAATTTTTGTCCTTCACAGTTTTTTACAATTTTTTCTGCTTCTTCTTGATTACGGATTTCTATTCTTTCACCATTTACTTTATCAAGCTTAGCCTCAAACCCTTTGGTTTTACCCATCTTGAACAACGCTTCTATTGACCAATACTCTTGCTCAATAAATTCTCTAATTTCTTTTTCTCTATCGTAGATTAATCTTAATGTAACAGATTGCACACGCCCTGCACTTAATCCTTTACGGATTTTTTTCCATAGTATCGGACTTATTTCATATCCTACTAATCTATCTAAAATCCTTCTAGCTTGTTGCGCATCTACTAAATCCATATTAATTTCTCTTGGATTTTTAATTGCTTCTTTAACAGCCTTTTCGGTGATTTCATTAAAAGTAATTCGGTAAACTTTTTTTCCTTCTAATCTTAGTGAGTGATAAAGATGCCAAGATATTGCTTCTCCCTCGCGGTCAGGGTCAGTTGCCAAATAAATATTAGTAGCATTTTTTGCATCCTTACGCATTTTTTGAAGTAACTCACCTTTCCCCCTAATAGTAATATATTTTGGATCATACTCATTTTCTACATCTACCCCTAATTGACTTTTAGGCAAATCGCGAACATGGCCAATTGATGCTTCAACTTTATAGTTCTTACCTAAAAATTTACTAATTGTATTTACTTTAGCCGCAGATTCTACAATTACCAAATTATTTGCCATAATTACCTCCTAATAATGTCTAGTTAATTCTTACGTACCTGTTACCAGGTAATCTTTGTATCAACCCTTTTATCTCTAACTTTAATAAAATAATATTTATTGTTTCACTAGATAATCTAGCGTTAGTTATCAGTTCATTTATTTCTTTAGGTTGCCAACTTAAACAATCATATACCATAATTTCAACTTTATCAAGTAGGTTACAATCTACTTCCCCTAAATTTTTATTGATTTTATCCAATTTTATTTGAATAGATACTGGTAATTCATCCAATATATCCTTAGCATCCATCACCAACTTTGCGCCTTGTTGTATGAGATTGTTAGTCCCCCGACTAAGTTTACTAGAAACATTACCAGGTACTGCAAAAACTAGCTTGTTTTGCTCTAAGGCTAAGTCAGCTGTAATAAGTGACCCACTTCTTTCTGCTGCTTCAACAATTATAGTTCCTATGCTCATGCCACTAATCAGTCTATTGCGCATAGGAAACTGAAATGGCATAGCAGTAGTTTGAGGTAAATACTCAGATAACATACACCCTTTTAAAGGAATCTTTTTATATAATTCATAGTTTTGTTTTGGATAGCAAACATTGATGCCTGTCCCTAATACAGCTATTGTCTCACCTGCTTCTAATGCTCCTCTATGCGCCGCCTCATCAATCCCTAGAGCCATTCCACTTACAACGACTATTCCTTTTTCAGCTAGTTCTCTTCCTAGCCGCTTAGCTACTGCAAACCCATACTCTGAGCACTTTCTAGCACCAACTATAGCAATTGAGGGTCTCTCGAAACAGCTGCTATCTCCTCTAGCAAATATCACCAAAGGCGGTGAATCTATCCTTTTCAGGTTCTCTGGATAGATACTATCATTTATATCTATTACTTGTATATCTTGCGTGTAAATTTGTGCTAATTCCTCTTTCAATTTATCAATTTTCCATTTTGAAGTCATAAACTTCTCTATTTGTAGGTCATCTAACCCTAACTCCCTACACTGTATACTAGAAAGATTAAAAATTTCCTCAAAGGAATTAAAGTTTTCATACAATTTAAGTTTAACTTTTCCTGAGATACTTAGACACTGAAACCAAATACTGTAAATTTTTTTCATATGCTCACCATTATACTCTTTTTTTATTAGATTTTCTACTTATCTCTCTGATTTGATTAAAAGTTTCAGATTTTACCAATAATAAAGAAAATCTTTTTTGAAAGGATACCCTTATGTTTTGTAAATTAATCAATTATTGTCTAAATGGTATCGATACTATTCCTGTAGATGTAGAAATAGATTTGTCTGATGGTCTTCCTGCCTTTGAAATAGTAGGCTTACCTGATTCATCCGTCAAAGAGGCCAAAGAACGTGTTAAGAGTGCTATTAAAAACAGTGGCTATGATTTCCCCATCAAACACATTACTATTAATCTAGCCCCTGCTGACCTTCGTAAAGAAGGCTGTATCTATGACCTATCTATTGCCTTAGGTATTCTTTGCGCTATAGGTGTCATCTCTGCTACCCAGCTAAAGGATAAAGTATGTATCGGTGAGTTAGCCCTTGATGGTAGTATTAGACCGGTTCGTGGACTTTTACCACTTATCTGTTCGGCCGCTCATGACTCAAGCAAAGAAATCATTGTTCCGTCTGCCAATCAACCAGACCTTTCTGTCATAGATAACGAACATTTTCATTATGCATATACTTTGAAGGAAGTTATTCTGTATCTTTCTCAAAATATTGCCTTGCCAAAAGGTTCTTCTAGCCAGTTACCTAGTAACCCCCTTGTATCTCTTGAAGACTTCTCAGATGTCAGAGGTCAAGAAAGTGCAAAACGTGCAATGATGATCTCAGCTGCCGGCTTTCACAATTTACTTCTTATAGGTCCTCCTGGCTCTGGAAAAACTATGTTAGCCAAACGATTACCATCTATCCTTCCACCTTTAAGACATGATGACTCTATAGAGCTTACAAAGCTCTATAGTCTAGCCGATCAATTGTCTGCACATAAGGTTATCTCTCATAGACCTTTTAGAGCACCTCATCACACCACCTCTATTCATGGTCTAGTTGGCGGTGGCACTCATCCTAAGCCGGGTGAAATCAGCTTAGCCCATTTAGGCATTCTTTTTTTAGATGAGCTTTTGGAATTTAACAAAAAAACTTTAGAACTTTTAAGGCAACCTTTAGAATCAGGAAACATAACTATCTCACGCGCTCACCAAAGCATTACTTATCCTGCTAAATTCTTATTTATTGCCTCTACTAATCCTTGCCCTTGTGGTTACTATCCTCACTTTGAACGTTGTCACTGCGATATTCACTCCATTAGAAAGTATCTCAGTAAACTTTCTGGCCCTTTACTTGATCGCATAGACCTACAAATAGAAACAACCCCTATTCTACTAAAAGATTTAAATCAACCAAAAGGACTTTCTTCTTCAGAAATCTATCTCCAGGTTAGTAAAGCCCACCTTTTACAACAGAAACGCTTTAAAGATGAAGGAATTCTTTATAATAGTGAAATGCAAAATCGACATATCGAAAAATATTGCACCCTTACACCAAGTGCTTCTTCTCTTTTACATCAATGGTTCGACACCTCATCCGGTAGTGCTCGTAGCTACAATCGTATTTTAAAAGTGGCTCGTACGATTGCCGATTTAAGCAATTCTTCTTTTATAGATGAGTCTCATATTAGTGAAGCCATCAACTACAGGTTATTAGATAGAAAATTTTGGGCATAATAAAAGCCCCAAAACTGGGGCTTTTATTCTTTGCACCTTTTTATTTGTTCAAGCTCTGTAATAAATTCATCTATATCCTTGAATTTTTTATATACTGATGCAAATCTAATATACGAAACTTCATCCAATCGCTTTAAATAGCTCATAGCAAGTTCTCCTATTTCAGATGAGGTTATCTCTTTTTTCTCACTCAGATAAATTTGATTTTCTATTTGATCTACTAATATCTCTATTTCCTCTATACTAATCTGCCTTTTATTACAAGACCTTACAATACCCTTTAATAACTTTTCTCTATCAAACGTTTCTCTTGTCTGATTGGTTTTAAGCACCATAATAGGTATGGATTCTATCTTTTCATATGTAGTAAATCTTTTTTCACACTGTTCACATTGTCTGCGTCTACGAATAGACTTATTATCATCTGCTGGTCTTGAATTAAGTACCTTAGACATGATATAGCCACAATAAGGACATTTCATTATCATATCCTCCTATGTTTATTCTTTATTTAAAGAGTATCACACTTTAAAAAGAAAAGTCAATATTGGTTTTCTTTTATGTAGTCTTCTCCCTGTAATTCTACAAGGATAATATCTTCGCCTACTTTTTTAATATTCTCCCACGGAATGAGATACTCTAGTTCCCGTCCAAATAAGCCCATTACCTTACCTGGTCCCGGAACTATCAGTTTCTTCACTTTGCCATCTGTCCAATCAATCTCTACATCACAAATATAACCTAGCCTTGATCCATCTATTGTATTAATGATTTCCTTGTGCTTCATATCACCAATTCTCATCATCGCTACCCCCCCTTTATACTAAATATATTGTATAATGGGATAAGTTATACTATAAACTTATCCTTCATTATATATATTTCTTCATATGCTTAAGTGCTGTTTTTTCTAGTCTAGAAACTTGTGCTTGAGATATACCTATTTCATCAGCTACTTCCATCTGAGTTTTTCCTGCAAAGAATCTAAGTGTCAAAATATGTTTTTCTCTTTCATTAAGACGTTTCATAGCTTCTTTTAAGGAGATATTCTCTAACCATATATCATCTTGACTCTTCTCATCTTTAACTTGATCCATGATATATAGCGCATCACTTTCATCATGATATACAGGCTCAAATAATGAGATAGGATCTTGAATAGCATCTAAAGCAAAAACAACATCTTCTTTAGGCAGCCCTAACTCTTTAGCAATTTCTTCTATAGTAGGTTCTTTTGCATTCTGTCTAGTAAGCTTTTCTTTTGCTTGTAATGCTTTATAGGCTGTATCTCTTAATGATCTACTTACTCTGATAGAATTATTATCTCTTAAATAACGTCTTATCTCACCAATAATCATGGGAACTGCATAAGTAGAAAACTTTACATTTTGTGTCACATCGAAATTATCAATTGCCTTCATAAGTCCAATGCATCCTACTTGAAACAAATCATCCACATGTTCTCCCCTATTATTAAATCTTTGAATCACACTTAATACTAATCTTAAGTTCCCATAGATATACTCTTCTCTCGCCTGATTATCTCCCTTTTCTATGAGTTTAAATAACCTTTCTTTTTGTTCATTTGTTAAAATCGGTAATTTGGACGTATTAACACCACATATTTCTACTTTATTTATAGCCATGCAGATTCCTCCTAGCAATACCTTCTGAGTAACACATAAGTCTATAAGTAAGCATTACCATTACCTGCTAATTTATTCCCATTTTTAACTCATTCTAGTAATTTCCTTTTTCAATCTTAATATAATCTTCTTTTCTAATCTAGAAATATAAGACTGAGAAATTCCCAGCAAATCGGCTACTTCTTTTTGTGTTTTTTCTTTTCCTTGTGTCCCAAATCCAAATCTTAGCTCTACAATTTCTCTTTCTCTGGCTGATAGTTTTAATAATGCTTGTTGTAGCAAAGACTTATCTACTTCATCTTCTATATTTCTATATATAATATCTGATTCTGTCCCTAATATATCTGATAGGAGTAATTCATTCCCATCCCAATCCACATTAAGAGGTTCATCTATAGAAATCTCTATTTTCAGCTTATTTGTTCTACGTAAATACATTAAAATTTCATTTTCTATGCACCTAGAAGCATAAGTAGCTAATTTTATTTTTTTCTCTGGATTAAATGTATTAATAGCTTTTATTAACCCAATTGTTCCTATAGAAATGAGATCCTCCATACCAATTCCTGTATTTTCAAACTTTCTAGCTATATACACAACTAATCTTAAATTACGTTCAATAAGGACTTGCTTAATCTTATCTAACTCTACAGAATGAGCTTCCACCTCTGAAAGTCTTGTTATAAGCTCTTCTTCTTCATCCTTAGTAAGTGGTGGTGGTAGTATTTCACTTCCACCTATATAGTATACTTCATCGCCTATTTTTAAGAACCACTTATACACATGTTGTTTTATGCGTATCCACAATGATGCTAATCCTCTCATTTCTATTCCCCCCTAATTTATAATAAAGTCTGGATGTACCAATACCTCATATTTGCATTCCTTAAATATAGGTTCAAAACTTATTCCCACCATACAGTTGCCAAACTCCTTATGATAGCTCCCTCTTTTAATGCTCATTTTTTCCATTTGTACACCTAATATGATACCTTCTTTACACCCCACACTTTTAAAAGGAATAATCGTTAACGGATTATCCATCAGCCCCATCTGACTGATAGTTTGTATAATACCACATCTTTCACACTCACTAAGTAACGTCCTCTCTCTCTCTCCTAATAACGGTTTAACCTTTTCATAGGAGACTACGGTTACAGGTCTATGCCCTATCAAAGTGTATAAGCAATTCCCCGTATCAACAATTCCTTCCATCTTTTCTTTTTTCTCTAAATTATGTAGTATAATATCATATTCAAATTGGGGTAATATCACTTTCTTGCGAATCCATCTAAATGATAAAATAATAATGATGCAAATCAGCATACCTACCCCTAAAGGTAACAACAAACTCATTACATAGTTTGAATACACTTGTCTAAATAAATAATAAAAATTGAAGGTCCCTCCCCCAATGAGAAAGGCACTAAAAGTACAAACTGTAAAATTCCTCCAAAATTCTTTCCATGTTAACGGCTCAAAAATATACAATATAGGTATGATAGGAATAAGTAAGTAATATATATAATAAGGAAGTGTTTGTAATACCGGAAAATAAATTACTAAACAATATAACAATGCCGCTAATAAACTTCCCACTATCCACCTTAACTTAGAAACTTTCTTTCCAATCAAATTTATTCCTACATTGAATATCATAAGATCCATCATGAAGTTCATAAAAAATAATACATCAATATAGATTACTTGCATTTTTATCACCTCGTAACTGCTTTACAAAGTCTATTCTACATTAATAAACTTACAAATTTTGTAAAAACAATGAAAGGCAAAAAAAAAAGATACGACAATAATCGTATCTTTTTTCTTTTAGCGTGAACGTCTTAAGAAATGTGGAATTTCTACTTGAACTTCACCCGTTATTGGTTTTTTTTCTTCTCTTGCATGTTCTTGATATTTATTTTCTGTTGCCACTCTACTTACTGGTTCAAAATAGTTCGGCGTCACTTCTTTGTTTTGGAAGTCTGTAGCAATAACTGTGATAATAATTTCATCACCAAGTTCTTCATTAATAGATGTACCGAAAATAATTTCTGCATCTGGATCTACTGCTTCACAAATTAAGTTAGCACCTAAATTAGCTTCCATAAGTCCTAATGACTCTCCACCTGCCATATTGATTAAGACACATCTTGCCCCATCAATAGTTGTATCAAGTAGTGGACTACTAATAGCTTGCTTAATAGCTTCTTCTGCTCTATTTTCTCCAGCTGCACGACCAATACCCATATGAGCAATACCTTTATTATTCATAATTGTTCGTACATCTGCAAAGTCTAGATTGATAACTCCTGGATTAGAAATAAGGTCTGCAATACCCTGTACACCCTGTTGAAGGACATTATCCGCCTTACTAAATGCTTCTAGCATTGTTGTTTTTTTATCAATTACTTGTAAGATTTTATCATTTGGTATAATCACAAGTGTATCTACAGTTTTTTTAAGTTCTTCAATACCTTTTTCAGCATTAAGCATACGCTTTCTACCTTCAAATCCAAATGGTTTTGTAACTACCCCAACTGTTAGAATACCTTGTTCTTTAGCAATACTTGCAATAACAGGTGCAGCACCTGTACCAGTACCGCCTCCCATACCTGCAGTAATGAAGAGCATATCTGTGCCTTTAATAGCTTGAATAATTTCTTCTCTACTTTCTTCTGCTGATTTTGTTCCTATTTCTGGATTAGCACCTGCACCTAATCCTCTTGTCATTTTCTCGCCAATTTGTATTTTAGCTTGTGCTCTTGATCTAGCTAATGCCTGATGATCTGTATTAATAGTTATAAAATCAACGCCTGCTAGGCCTTCTTCTATCATTCTATCTACCGCATTATTACCACCACCACCAACACCTATAACTTTTATCTGAGCTCCTTGACATTGATTTTCCATATAAATTTCAAGCAAACTGGATTCCCCCTTTATATTAAATAGAGTTACTTTATCTTTTTTATTTTATTTAAGAAAGTCTAAATAACTTTTCTTAGTTTAACTAACTGTACTTTCAAATTTCATCTTATATTTTACTATATTATGTAAGTGGTGTCAGGATAGCGTGTCCCATCTGAATCATTGATAAATCAAGGATTCCTATAGTATAATCTTTATACACCTGTGTAAGCCACGTAATCTTTTTGTCAAATTCTCTGATATTACCAATTATAACATCTAACTTATCAACATACAAGTGAATTTGTTCTACATTAGATATATCTATGGTGTCTACTTTATCCAAAAAATCATATTTTCTCAAAGTGGCTATCATTTCTACTGCTATCATAAAATTATCATCATTCATGATAGCTAATTTCTCATTAATTTTAAACTTATTAAACTTAAGTCCTACTATAATAGGTAATTCTAATTTAGGCTTATCATTTTGAGCTAGTACTTGTCCATCATTTCCTACGCAAAGATATGTTCCATTAAAGGGAACATATCCTAGCGGAGTACTTTCTTCAATTAGTATATTAACAGTATTAGGAAAAACAACTTCTATACTTGCATCTTTTATATAAGCTAACTTCTTAAGTTCCTTCAAAGAACTTCTCTTAGAAATCCCTAAAATATGCATCCCTTTTTTTATCCCCGTTACCTCTTGTATTTCTTCATCTGTATAATAACTAGTATCCAAAACATTAACGGACTGAATGTTCCATACAGGTAGTAATAACAAAGCAATACCCACTAGCCCTACTATAAATGAAAGATATATTATTTTCTTTTGTATTTTGCCTATTTTATACTTCAATATCCATTCTCCTTTTCATCTATAGTTACTCCTAATTCCTTCAAATCACTCACAATACTATGATAGCCTCTTTTTATATATTCTATATTATGAACATTTGTCACTCCTTCAGCTACAAGCCCTGCAATAACTAATGCTGCACCGCATCTTAAATCCGTAGCATAGACATCGCACCCTGTTAATTTTCTAACAGGCTTAATAATTGCTTTATTTCCCTGAATCCAAATGTTAGCCCCCATCTTCCTAAGTGATTCTACTTGATTAAATCGGCTCAAAAATATATTTTCCAGAATAACACTTGGACTCTTACAGGTACAAAGTAATGCCATTAGTTGCGGCTGCATATCTGTTGGAAATCCAGGGTAAGGCTCTGTTGTAATGCGAGTGCCCTTTAGATAATTTTTCGCTGTAAGCATAACAGACTGGTTATCTTGCCTAATTTGACATCCTATATCTTCAAATGCACTGATTAGTGGTCCTAAATCCATTGCATTAGTATTCATTAATCTAATACTTCCTCTAGCTGCAGCTGCAGCCACAAGATAAGTCCCTGCTATAATACGATCAGGCATAACAGTATACTCTGCATCATGTAAATGTGGTACGCCATTTATAGTAATAGTATCTGTTCCTGCTCCTTTTATCTCAGCTCCACAACTATTTAAATATCTTTGTAAATCTACTATTTCTGGTTCCTTCGCTGCATGTTTGATTTGTGTGACTCCATCTGCTAACACTGCTGCTAACATCGTATTCTCTGTCGCTCCTACACTCGGAAAGCTAAGGTTAATTGTAGCGCCTTGAAGATGATCTGTGTGTGAAATAATAAATCCATTTTCTTCATCAGTTGTTACACCCATTACGTTCAAAGCATCTAAATGCAAATTAATAGGTCTAGGTCCTAATGCACATCCACCAGGATAACTTATCTTGGCATTGTGAAATCTCCCTATAATTGAACCTAAAAAAATGATTGAAGATCTCATTTGCTCTACTAATTCTTTGGGCACAATATAACTGTCTGCATAAGATGTATCTATAATCAAAGTTGTATTTTCTCGTTTAATACGACATCCTAACTCTCGTAATATTTCAAGCATAATATTCACATCTGTGATATCTGGGCAGTTATGCAAAATGGTTGTACTTCCAGTTAAGATAGTAGCTGCTATAATGGGTAAAACTGCGTTTTTACTTCCATCTATATACAGTTCACCTTCTAGACGCTTACCACCTTGTATGGTATATAGGCTCATATCAGCACCTCCAATAGGTAAGGTCTATACAACCATTTTATTCCACAACCACCTTATTTGTTACTCTTCTCACAAGAACTTGCTAGACACTAACCTTCCCTATATACGTGGCTTATTAATATGAGAAGTACGAGAAATATTAATAAGTAATCCTAATGTCCCTAGCAAGATAACTAGTGCTGTTCCTCCATAACTTACAAGGGGCAATTGCATACCTGTCGTTGGTATTGTATTCGTATTTACAGCTACATTGATAAGTACTTGTATTCCTATCATACCGGATATTCCGGTTGCCACTAATGCGCCAAAAAGATCACTTGCATTAGCGGCCACTGCCAGCCCTCGCAGCACCAATATAGCATAGGCCAAGAGAACAAATGCGGCGCCAACTAGTCCTAACTCTTCACAAATTACCGCAAATATAATATCATTATGTGGTTCTGGTAAAAAACCTAATTTTTGTATTCCTTGTCCTAATCCTTGCCCAAACAATCCACCAGATCCTACAGCATACAGCGATTGTATTGGCTGATATCCTTTATCTTTAGGATCTATCCATGGATCTTTCCATACACGGAATCTATCTAATCTATACTGTTTTAAGAACAAACTAGAAACTGGCCCTAGTTCATCTGTGGGTGCTGTACTCATAGCTAAATAATAGGCATAAAATGCAAAAACACCTACTAAAAGAATGCCTGCTACGTAATACCACACACGTGGTGTAGAAATAAAAAGAATTAAAAACCCTATAAAGGCCACAACAATTGCAGAACTTAAATTTTCTGCTGCAATAAGCACGGTTGGAACTAAAATGATAACACCGCCTAATGCCACATATAAAAAATTATTTAGTTTATGCCTATACTTAACTATGTATGCTGAGAGCATTAAAACTACTGCTATTTTGACAAGTTCTGAAGGTTGAAAAGATATCCCTCCAATGTTTAGCCATCTTGTTGCTCCCTTATTTTCTTCTCCTATAAAAAACAAACTTAAAGCTAATACTAACGCTACAGTATAAACAATACCTGCAATTTTCATATTAGAAAAAATACGGTAATTAAATTTATATGCTATTATGAGCATACCAATAATACCAACAAGCCCAATAAATCCTTGCTTTTGGGCAAAATGGAGAGGATTGCCAAAAGTAGTCATTGCATAATAATGACTAGCACTATATACCATGACTACCCCAAACCCCACTATAAGCAAAATAATAGCAATTAATAATATATCTGGTGTATGTTTTACTGACAATTTTTTCTTTCTGGTAAGAGTTTCCGATTCCTTAACCACTGCCATCACCCTTCCAAACTATAGACTATATTCTTAAATATATCTCCTCTTTGCTCATAACTCTCAAACATATCCCAGCTTGCACAAGCAGGAGATAACAACATACATTCTCCATCATGACCTTCAGCATAAGCTGCTAATATAGCTGCTTCAAAATTATCATAGCAAGCTATATTGGTGTATCCTTCTTCTTTTGCTTCTCTTATAATTTGCTCTTTTGTCTCACCAATAACATATGCCTTAACAACTTTTCCATCAAAGAGTTTAACCCACTCTTTAAAAGATATGTTTTTATCCATTCCTCCAGCAAGAAGACGAATAGGTTTTTTCATCGTAATAATTCCTTTAATAGCTGCGTCTGTATTGGTTGCTTTAGAATCATTATAAATATCTATGCCTTTTTTTGTACACACATATTCAATACGATGTTCTACCCCTTTAAAACCTATTAATGTTTTTGTAATTAATTCTCTAGGAATTCCGAAGCATGTTGTAATGGCTATAGCCGCTAAAGCATTTTCATTAAATACTCTAATCTCATCTGCCGCACATATGTAATTTTCTACGCCATTTATATTTTCATAAAGTGCTCCATCTTTAATGTAAGCACCTTTCTCAGCTATTTTCTGGCTATCAAAAGTTACGATTTGTGAAGATACATGTCTTTTCGCCTCTTCATAGTAGGCGTCATTTGCATTTAAAATAGCATACTCTTCTGTTTCTTGATTTTCAAAGACCTTATACTTAGCCTCACAGTAATTCTCCATTGTTTTGTGTCTATTAAGATGATCTGGGGTAATATTAAGCAAAGCACCTACTTTTGCATGAAATGTTTTTACCGTTTCTAACTGAAAACTACTCACTTCAGCAACAACTACTCCATTTTCTGGAATATCTAACACATCTTCGCTAAAAGCTCTTCCAATGTTCCCAACTATATATGTCTCTGGGTTATAATTTCCAATTATTTCTCCCACTAGCATAGTTGTTGTTGTTTTCCCATTAGTTCCTGTAATAGCTACAATAGGTGCTTTGCAATAACGAGATGCAAACTCAAATTCACCAACAATCTCTTTGCCCCTACTTCTAGCCTCTGAAATCAGTGCTATGTCCAAAGGGACTCCCGGACTTACTATAAGCATGTCAAAGTCATCTAAGTTAATCTCATCCCCTAGTACAAAGTCTATTTTTTCTTGTTTAAGCTCTGTAATATAGTTTCTTGTTTCTTCGGCTAGATTTTCAAAGTTTTTTTGGTCATATACGCATACATTAGCCTTCATTTGCTTAGCCAGTTTAGCCACTCCAAGACCACTTCTAGCACTCCCAATAACAAGTATATTTTTTTGTTTGATGTTCATGTCATTTCCTCCTAACATTATATAGCAATAAGACCTATTAAACACATAATTGCTGTCGTGATAGAAAATACTGTTACTACTTTTGTCTCTGCCCAGCCACTTAGTTCAAAATGATGATGGATAGGTGCCATTTTGAAAAATCTCTTTTTAGTCTTTTTAAAGTATAAAACTTGTATAATAACAGATATATTTTCAATAACATAGATAATTCCTACAATCAAAATAAATAAAGGCATCTTAAGAATAAAAGCTGTTGCCACTACAAATCCACCTAATGCAAGTGAACCTGTATCTCCCATAAATACTTTTGCTGGGTAACTATTAAACAATAAAAATCCAAGTAAGCTTCCTGCTGTTGCCGCTGCAATAGCTACTATGCTACTATTGCCGGCCCAAGCTACTGCTGCAAAGAAAGTTGCTACAATAACCGTTACACTAGAAGCTAAACCATCTACACCATCTGTTAAGTTTACTGCATTAACCGTTCCTAACACACCTACTATAAGGAATGGGATATATAAAACACCTAAATCTATAGCTTTGCTATTTGTAAATGGTACGATTATCGTTGTATCTAGTCCTATATAGTATTTTAATAAATAGGCAAAGATTAATGTCACAATAAGTTGGCCTATAATTTTTTGCATAGGAGAAAGGCCTAAAGAACGTTTTTTTACAACTTTAATATAATCATCTAAAAAACCTATTACCCCAAATCCAAGTGTTACAAATAAAACACTTTGTAATTCTCTATTGCCTCCTACAAATAATAAGCTTGTTAATGTAATACTTGTCAAAATAATTACGCCACCCATTGTAGGCGTTCCAGATTTTTTAAGATGTGTATTAGGGCCATCATCACGTACGTTCTGGCCGAATTTTAATCTTCTAAGTACTGGTATGATAAACGGACTGATAACGATATTAAGAAAAAATGCTATCAGTGCCGCATAAATAATTTCATTTTTCATTGATTTTCACCTTTCCTATTGCCTCTACCATTTTTTCAAACTGCATACCTCTAGATGCTTTAAATAAAATCACATCACCTTCTTGGATAAACCTTGGGGCATCGTTAATAAATGATTCTTTATCTATATAGTATTTTAAATCTATATTCTTTTGCATACCCTTTGCTCCTAGCTCAATATGCTGAGCTAATTCACCTACACTGCAAAGGGTATCTATACCACACTGCACCGCGTATGCACCAACTTCTGAGTGTAATGTCCTCGCATGACTACCCATTTCTAGCATATCACCTAGTACAGCAATTTTTTTGCCACTTGTCTTAAAATCCGCCAATACCTTAAGTGCAGCCTTCATAGAATCTGGACTTGCATTATAAGTATCATCGATTAGTGTTATGCCATTTGTACATGCTACAATATTCATTCTCATCTTACCTGTCTTATAAGATGCAATACCCTTTAAAATCTCATCTTTTGTAAGCCCTAGCCTCTCAGCTACGGTAATAGCCACTAAAGTATTGTATATCATGTGTTCGCCAGGGGCGTTCACTTCTACCTCATATGAGTCCTCTGGTGTATGAATGACAGCTTTTACCCAGGTGCTTTCACATACTATATCCGTAGCATAATATGTATTTTTCTCGCTTTTGCCACAAGTAATAATAGGACGGCCTATGTCTGATAGCTTAGCTAACAACACATCATCTCCATTGATGACTAATGTGCCTCCCTCATCTAACCCATCTAATATTTCAAGCTTTGCCTTCAATATACCTTCTCTACTTCCTAAATTTTCAATATGTGAAGTACCTATGTTTGTGATAACCCCTATATTAGGGTTAGCTGTGCAACTTAAATTATGAATTTCTCCAAAATGGTTCATTCCCATTTCTAGTACAACTACTTCATGAGCCTTCTCTAAATCAAATAAAGTAAGTGGTAACCCAATCTCATTATTAAAGTTTCCTTGTGTCTTATGCACATTAAACTTCCCACTAAGAACAGCTGAAATCATGTCTTTAGTTGTCGTTTTCCCTACACTACCAGTTACCGCAATAACAGGCAGATCAAATAAACTTCTATAATAATTGGCTAGGTCTAATAAGGCTTTTCTTGTATCTTTTACATAAATAGTCGCTATTCTCTCATCTATTACCTCTTCTATTTCAGATAAGGTTGCTACTGCTCCTTTATTGAAAACAGTTCCGATATAATGGTGTCCATCAAAATTATCACCTTTTATCGGAATAAATAAACTATTTTCTGTTATTTTTCTTGAATCTATCACTATATTGGTTATAGCCTTTGCTTCCACTTTGTTTAGACAGCGTCCGCCTACAGCCTCAGCTATATCCTGCATAGCTAATCTCATTGGACATCCTCCTGCTTTATAAACTCTTTAACAATCTCTGAGTCATCAAAGTGGATAATTCTATCTTTTAAAATCTGATAATTTTCATGTCCTTTTCCTGCAATTAGAATAACATCATCCTTTTGCGCTTCGCTTAAGGCTTTAAGAATTGCTTCTTTTCTATCTACTATCTTAATGTACTTATCTGTATGTTTTCTAGTTCCTACTTCTACTTGATCTAGAATCGTTATTGGATCTTCACTTCTTGGATTATCTGAGGTAATCATCACATGATGAGAATATTTAGCTGCAACCTCTCCCATGATAGGACGTTTAGTATTATCTCTATCACCACCACAACCAAATACTGTTATAATTCTTCCTTTAGCAAATTGCGTGATGGCTTGCAATACATTTTCTAGACCATCTGGTGTATGTGCATAATCCACTATTACACTATAGCCTTTTGAAGATGCAAAGGACTGAATACGCCCTGGTACGCCCTTTACCGTTTCTAAACTGCTTAAAATATGGTTCATTGGGATACCTAGTTTTTCAGCTGCTATAATAACGCTTAAAGTATTGTACACTGTAAATTTACCTGGAATAGGTACACTTACTTTATAATTAGCTGTTGGCGTTATAAGTGTGTAAGTTACACCTGTTGCTGTAATACAAATATCTTCAGCTGTATAATCAGCCTCATGATCTATACCATAAGTAATCACGTCACATTTACTATTAGCTAAAATAAGCTCTGCATAATCACTATCTTTATTAATAATACCAATATCACACAAACCAAATAATTTGGCTTTTGCTAATGCATAATTTTCCATTGTATGATGGAAATCTAAGTGGTCCTGTGTTAAGTTAGTAAAAATACCCACTTTAAACTTACAGCCATCTACCCTACTCAGTTCTAATGCATGTGAAGATACTTCCATCAAAGTATATTTCACATCATTTTCTACCATTTTCCCAAAAAGTCTTTGTAAATCAATAGATTCAGGTGTTGTACGCTCTGACTTAATAATTTGCTGACCTATACGATTTTCAATTGTACCTATAATACCTATTTTTTGCTCATAACTTTCTAAAATCTGACCTAGTAAAAATGTGATACTTGTTTTACCATTTGTTCCAGTCACACCTACTAAATTCAACTTATCAGATGGGCAATCATACATATTGTTAGCTAGCACTGCCATTGTCTTTCTCGTATCCGCCACTTTGACAACAGTAATTCCCTTTATCTTAATCTCAACATCTTTCTGTACGACAATCACCTTTGCACCGTTTTGGATTGCTGTATCAATAAAGCGATGTCCATCTACTGTAAATCCTTCTATCGCAATAAACAAGCCTGTTTTTGTCTTGATTCTTGAGTCGTATATGATAGCATCTACATTTTGAGTTAATTCACCGCATATTAGTTCATAACTTATTTCACCAAGTAAACTTTTTAATAACATGTCAAACCTCCTATCTTCAACTAGTAGCTATTTCTTTGTTATTATATCACGACTTTACCATATAAAAAAGATGTGTTACTCCGTATATAGAAGAATTTTACTGGTTTTATTAATTGTTTCTTCCTCTCTTGGGAACTGAGAAACAATTAGCTTACCTCCTCCTATGATTTCAACATTTAATCCCTGTTTATGAGCTAGTTCTTTAGCATCTTTGACCGCTAGATTTTCAAACATTGGGACATTAACTGTCTGTACTTCTTCCATCCCTAATTCTTTTTCTGTATAAACAGGTTCTACACCTAAATAAGGTAATGCATTTGCCATAATACTCTTCATAACCGGACCGGCCACTGCTCCTCCATAATATAACCCTTGTGGCTCATCAATCATAACAAGCCCTATTACCTCTGAGTTTTCAGCCGGTGCAAATGACATAAATGAGGCTATGTATTTTCCAGAACGTCTAGGAAGTTTTTCTGAAGTTGCTGTCTTCCCTCCTATACGATAACCTGGTATGTAACTTTTATTTCCTGTCCCTTCTGAGACAACACTTTCTAATATCACTTTAAGTTGTTCACTTGTTTGCGTAGATATAACTTGTTCTCCTTTATCATACTTAAACTCTTCTATGACATTCCCCTCATCATCAACTACTTGTTTTCCAAAATGAGGTGTAATCATATAGCCCCCATTAATGACCGCTGAAGCTCCTCTTAAAAGCTGCATAGGTGTAATTTGAAAAGATTGCCCAAAAGACATGGTCGCAAGTTCTACAGGACCTATCTTATTAGGTGCATGCAAAATACCTACCGCCTCACCTGGTAAGTCAATCCCAGTTTTACTTTTAAAGCCAAACTTAACCATATAATTATAAAAAGCTTCCGCACCTACATCTTCTGCTACATCCATAAAAACTGGATTACAAGAATTTTGAACGCCTTGAGTAAAAGTTTGTGTCCCATGAGATCTTGGACTTCTCCAACATTTAATTGTACGCCCGGCTACAACTCTACAACTATTACATTCAAACATTGTATTAGGTGTAACTACCCCGCTCTCAAGCCCCATAGCAGAGGTAAATACTTTAAATGTAGAACCTGGTTCATAGGTATCATTAATAACAAAATTACGCCACATTTGATTAAGATGTTTTTGTTTTTCTTCTTGGCCAAGAAGTGTCCACTCTGATTCTACTTCTGGTATGTTTATTGTAAATGGTTCATTCAAATCAAAGCTTGGAGAATTTGCCATGGCATAAATTTCTCCATTTTGTGGATTCATCAGTATAATAGCTCCACGCTTTGCATTTTTTTCTGCTACAACTTTATCAATGGCTTGTTGGGTATATTGTTGAAGCGTTACATCAAGTGTTGTCACCAAATGATTACCATTTGTCGGCTCTGCTCTTACTTCCGCCTCTTTCATCCTTCGCTCTCCACGTCCATTCGTTTCCATTAGAATATTACCTGATTCACCCTTTAAATAAGAATCATACTGAACCTCTAGCCCGATAATCCCTTGATTATCTTTTCCAACGAATCCTATTACATGTGCTGCTAGATCATTGTAAGGGTAATACCTTTTAGAATCTTCATCAACTTTTACTCCCGGTAAATTCATATTACGTATTTCATCAGCCACTTCTTTATCTACTTTTGTTGCAATCCTTTCAAAAGCAACCTTTTTAGTCACCTTTTTATAAACTTTTTCATAATTCATTTCAAGTTTTTCAGATAGCACTCTAGAAACTTCTACCGCATCTTTTATTTGAGCATGTACAACTCCAATAGTTGATATAGAGCCACTTTGGGCTATAATCTCCATATTTCTATCATAGATACTCCCACGAGTTGCTGGTATGGTCCTATCCCTAGTATGCTGCTTAAGTGCTTTTTCTTGTAAAACCTTTCCCTCGACAATCTGTACATATCCTAACCTTACTATAATAGCAATCATTCCCACTATAAACAGTATAGTCACTATCAATATTCTACGTTTAATAGTAAGTGGCACCTTATCTTGCATAAAAAAATCCTCCCTTTCTTAAAATTCATCTTAACTAAAGTGTATTTTAAAAAGGGAGGCAATATGCCATTATTGGATTGTTTGTACAATTATTTCCTTATCTTTTTCAATTTTAGTTCCAACTTTTGGTACTTGTGAAATAATTTTTCCACTACCACTCGGTTTTAATTTGAATAATCCGTCTACTACCACACCTGCCTCTTCTAATGTAAGCCCTGCTAAATCAGGCACTACCACTATATTATTTGGTTGGTCTGTTTCAAGATAAATCTTGACCGTACCACCTTTTGGCATCTTAGTCCCAGGAACTGGATATTGTCCTGTTACTTTTGTTCCCACACCTATCGTTTCATAAATAAGCTCCTCGGTCACTAAACGCTCAATACTTGTATAAAGATTAGTGTTTGTCACATCCGGTACAACAGCCATACTAATAGTTGGTGCTTCCGCATTCATATCCGTTGAGATTCCTAGATAAGGTAATACATTTTCCATAATTTCTTTATACGTATTAGCAGGTACGCCCACGCCTTCACTAGCTTCATCAAACAGAACTAATGTAACAACTTCTGGATCTTCTATTGGCGCATATCCAATAAATGAAATAATCTCTTTTCCTTCTTCACGTGGTTGTTTCTCGGCTGTTCCTGTCTTTCCACCCATTCTGTATCCTGGTATAGCTGCCGAAACGCCAGTTCCTCCTCCCGTAATAACTTTTTCCATATAAGCAGTCATTTGAGCTGAAGTTATATTAGAAATAACTTGTCTTTTAACTTCTGGCACTTTTTCATAAACTACGTTATTATCCGGATCTACAACCTGTGAGACAACATACGGTTGCATAAGGTATCCCCCATTAATAACTGCTGAAAATCCAGTTAATACTTGCATAGTTGTAGCTGTAAAGTTTTGTCCCATGGAATTCGTTGCTTTTTCAACAGGGCCTAACTTATTTACATTATGTAACTGACCTTTAGCCTCACCTGGTAAATCAATGCCTGTTAGCTCGCCAAACCCATACTTCTTTAAATATTCATCAAATTTTTCTTTAGGCATATTTTGAGTAATGGCGATAATCCCAGGGTTACATGAATTTGCAAGAACTTGTTCTAAGGTTTGTAATCCATGTCCTGATGTTTTCCAACATCCAATCCTTCTATCGGCAACTGTGGCATGGCCTATACAGTTAAACTGGAAACTTTCATCCACATAACCTTCTTCTAAAGCTGCTGATACAATAAGTGGTTTAACCGTAGAACCCGGTTCATAAGCATGTTGTATATTAAAGTTTTGCCATGCTTTATTTAATAGTTTTGTCTGGTCTTCACCTTTTAAACTATCCCAATAGCTCTTACCTACTTGATCTGATAAGTTAGTATACTTATTAGGATTAAAGTGAGGATAAGAATACATGGCATAAACTTCTCCTGTTTTGGGATTCATCACAAGTGCCGCTGCATTAAGCGGCGTGGTTTGTTTTATGTATTTGGTCATTGTTTGCTCTACATACTGCTGAATTACTTCATCAATCGTAAGAACTACCATACTTCCATTGGTTGCTGAAGCAATTTCTGTGGTTACAATATTACCATCTTGCAATTTAGGAAATATACGACCGGGCTTACCTTTCATATATTCATCATAAGCTTGTTCTATACCGTATTGCCCATTTTCATTGTTATAGAACCCTATAGTTTGAGCAGCTAATTCATTCTTAGGATATTTTCTCTCAAATGTTTCTTCATACCATACACCTTTTAACCGCTGTTTATTCAGACTTTCCATATCTTCTGCACTAATATGTTTCATAAAAATTTTGTATTGTAATTCTCCATTATCCGTAATTAGCTTGGTAATGTCTGCTACACTTTTTCCTGAGTACTCAGCTAAAGCTTTATAAGTCTTTTGCTTCTCTGCTTCTTCTTGCTCTAATAATCTTTTAGGATCAAGTACTATATTATAAACAATAGTGCTTGTAGCTATTGTTCTACTATTTCTATCTACAATATTCCCACGAAGTGCATCTAGTTCAGACTCGGTCCCACTCATACGTTCTAATACTTCTCTTTCAAACTCTTCACCTTTTACAACTTTAAAATAGCCAATTCTACCAACTAATGCAACAAGGGCAAGTACAAAAAGCACTCTCATGATATTCAAGCGACTCTTCACCCTTGCCATATTTCCACCTATGCCATTTAGATTCTTTTTAGTTCTTCTTTTTTTTCTTGCCATTGATCTTCATCCTATTCATTGTATACAGTATGACTTTCTTTTGGTAGTTCAATGTACACGACTTGATGTGGTAAAGGCTCTGACATATCTAATTGTGTAGAAGCTATATATTGGATATACTCTAAATTAAGAGTAGATGCAATAGTAGATTCTATACTATTAATAGCACTCTTCGTATCACGGAGTTCTGTATTGATTGCCTTTAACTCATTTTGCTTAATAGTAAGTTGCGCACTAACATAAACAAAAGAAAATGCTGCCCCAAATAATATTAACCCACAAATCCCCATTTTTAGATTAAAAAATATAGCCTCTTTTTTATTTGGCTGAGTACGTCTTCTCGTAAGTGGTGGTTCTTCCTGCCTTGGTAAAGGGTATGGTACTGCACTACTTTTATACGCTTCACTTCCGTACTGATAGCCATACCTTGTTTCAGGCTTTTTCCCCATCGTTATCCCTCCTATTTATTGGTTACAATCATCTTTCTAGATATCCCTCTAGATCTTTTCTATTACGCGAAGTTTTGCACTTCTAGCTCTTGGATTAACCTCTAATTCCTCGTCTGAAGGTAAGATAGGTTTTCTAGTGATAACTTTTACTTGCTTCTCTTTACCACATATACATATTGGAAAATGCTTTGGACACGTACATGGATCTTCTAATGTCTTATAAGTATGTTTAACAATTCTATCCTCTAGCGAATGGAACGTAATAATGCATAGTCTGCCACCTGATTTCAAGTTTTTGACTGTATCTAATATGGTAGGTTCAATAATATCAAGTTCTCTATTTACTTCTATTCTAATAGCTTGGAAAGTTCTCTTCGCTGGATGTGGCCCATCTCTTCTCGCATTATGAGGAATAGCTTTTTTAATAATATCAACAAGTTCATAAGTTGTTTCTACAGGTTTTGTTTTCCTAGCCTCTACTATAAAAACAGCTACTCGTCTAGCCCATTTCTCTTCTCCCCAGTCTTTAATGACTCTACACAGTTCATCTTCGCTATACTCATTAACTACTTCATAGGCACTAAATGCACTATCTTGATTCATACGCATATCTAGTCTTGCATCATGCATATAAGAAAATCCTCTACTTGGTTCATCTAATTGATGTGAAGATACGCCTAAATCAATTAGCATCCCATCAATACCGTCTACTTCTAATTCCGCTAATACACTATCGATATTTTCAAAGTTACTTTTAACAACTGTTACCTTAGGCTCCATATCTTTAAGCCTTTGTGTTGAAGCATTAAGAGCATTCTGATCTTGGTCAATCCCTATAAAGTGCCCTTCTTTTGAAAGTCTTTTACAAACTTCCTTAGCGTGTCCAGCACCACCTAATGTGCCATCAACATATATGCCTGTTGCCTTAATATCAAGTCCTTCTATACATTCATTTAATAATACTGACATATGTTCAAAATTCATTTTATTTCCACCTTTATATTCCTAATTCTTCCATCTGTTCTGCTAAAGAGTTTGCATCAAACTCTTGTTCATTGTAGTCATCCCATTTGCTACTACTCCACACCTCGATACGATTACTCATACCTATAAATACTATGTCTTTTTCTATACAAGAATATACTACCAAGTTGCTTGGAATAAGAATTCTTCCTTGCTTGTCCATTGTACACTCTGCAGCTCCTGCCAAGAAAAATCTAACAAATTTACGTGCGTTCGTATTAGTAATGGGAAGTGCTTTCAATTTTTGCTCAAATTGTTTCCACTCTTCCAGGGTATAAATAAACAAACAACCATCTAGGCCTTTTGTAAGGATGAAGGATTCACCTAATAGACTTCTATATTTAGAAGGTATAATGACTCTACATTTATCATCTAGACTATGCTTATATTCTCCTATAAACACATCCTCCACCATCCCCCTCTTTTGCTCCATTTTTACCCACTTCTCACCACTTTCTTTTATTCTATTGCTTTGTCAATTATTTTTCAAGTGTTAATAAGCATTTTTATTAAGTTTTTAGATTTTCTTTCTTATAAAATAGTAAAATAAATCTCAAAAAAAATCTGATATCCCAAAGGGACATCAGATTTCATCTTGAACCACTCATATTACCCATTAGACCTAAGCTAATTGATAATTTCTATAATATTCAACAATCAAATTATCTAACTCTTGGCTTAAGCTATATACTTCAGTCATATCATCTGTGTACAAATCCACATGGCCCACCAGCTCATTAAGAGCATACTGTAAATCACCAATGTTACTTTCTACTTTATTCATCTCAATCCCTCCAGTAAATCAAAAAAATAATGTTTTTATTTCTCTCTCTATAAAAATATTATACTTTGAATTTTGGAAAAAATCAACATTTATTTACATTTATTTGTATATTATATTCTTCCTATAGTTCTTTCGACAAACTATGAATCCTATCAGCCCTACTATGATGGAAATAATTGCCACTACCTGAGATGCAGGTATATTAATATTATTTAAAATGAGTTGATCCGTACGTAATCCCTCTATCCAAAATCTACCCACGCCATATCCTGCTAAGTATAAAAAGAATATTTCACCATCTGCTTTTTTGTACTTACGATAAATAAGTAGTATAATCAGTAACCCTAAATTCCATACTGATTCATAGAAGAACGTGGGATGAACTTGTATATACTCCATACCATTTTCAACAACTATATGATCAATGATATTTTGCGTCAGCGGCGTGGCTGCATCCTCTCTTAGTATCCTCATCGCTAAAAAGTTATTTGTATAATCTCCAAAAGCTTCTTTATTAACAAAGTTACCATATCTACCTATTGTTTGCCCAACAAGTAGCCCATAGATAGCTATATCCCCAAACTTCCAAAATTCAATCTTTTTCATCTTTGTATAAATGATAGCTACTAAAATAGAAGCTATTATAGCACCATAGATAGCAATACCGCCTTCTCTTAAATTAAGAATGCTACCTAAATTATCTTTATAGTGATCCCAGTTAAATATAACAAAATAGGTTCTAGCCCCTATAATGGCAAATATTATATCATACAACAAAAAATCAAAGATGATATCCGGGTCTATACCTTCTTTCTTAGCAATGTACATAGCCATTAAAAGCCCTAGTAAAATTCCTGTTGTTAATATAATGCCATACCAATAAACAGGCATTCCAAATAGATTAAATGCAATCGGATCTATTTCAAATGATAAATTTAAGTATGGAAAACTTACATTTGGCATAATCTTTCCTCCTTTGTATATTGTTTTTTCTATTATATGCTTTTTAATTCCTCATGTAAATTATTTACCGCATATTTTAAATACTTTCACCTATACTATTATAGTAAGAACTTGTATTCATTCTATGAAGGAGGGGATTAAATGGCTAATCCTACTAAACGTCATTACCGTGTTGCTCAAAGAGATAAAGCACTTGATGAAGAATACGCTTTAGTAAATGAAGAAACAATTAAGGGTATTTCTCTTCTAGGTTTACTTATGTATACCTTCTCTATACTCATGAGTTTTACATTAGGTTATGTAATAGGAAATCAAAAATAAAACTGCAAATTCTTTTGCAGTTTTATTTTTTCATTGAAACCTTTATATATATCTTATATAATTTAAAGGTTAGTGTCACTTAAGTGACATATGAATGATTATGTGTTAGATACGAAAGGATGAAATAAATGAAATTAGGTATCGTAGGTTTACCCAATGTAGGTAAAAGTACTCTTTTTAATGCGCTTACTCAAGCTGGTGCAGAATCAGCAAACTACCCATTCTGTACAATTGAACCAAATATAGGCGTTGTAGCTGTTCCAGATCAACGTCTTGAGACTTTAAGACAAATGTATAATTCTGAAAGAATTTTACCTGCTGCTGTTGAATTCGTAGATATTGCTGGCCTTATTAAAGGAGCTAGTAAAGGCGAAGGTCTTGGGAACCAATTCTTATCACATATTCGTGAAGTAGATGCTATCGTACAAGTTGTAAGATGCTTTGAAAACGATAATATTATTCATGTTGATAAAACAGTTGATCCAATTAGAGATATTGAAACAATTAATTTAGAACTTATTTTTTCTGATATGGAAGTACTTGAAAGAAGAATTTCTAAATCTCAAAAAACTGCAAAAACTGACAAGACTATTGCTGCTGAACTTGTTATTTTAGAAAAAGTTTATGCAGAACTTGAGAATGGTTTACCAGCTAGATCCTTCTTAGGTGAAAACGAGGAGCAAGATGCTCTTATTAACTCTTTAGGTCTAATTAGTGCTAAACCTGTTCTTTATGCAGCCAACGTTTCTGAAGATGATTTAGTAACTGGTGAAGAAAATAAGCATGTTAAAGCAGTAAGAGAATATGCTGAAAAAGAAGGTTCAGAAACTTTCACTATCTGCGCTCAAATTGAACAAGAACTTTCAGAACTTAGTGAAGAAGAAAAACAACTTTTCCTTGAAGACCTCGGTGTAACAGATACAGGTTTTGCAAAACTTATTGCAGCAAGTTACAAGCTTCTTGGATTAATCAGTTACTTAACAGCGGGTCCAAAAGAAGTAAGAGCTTGGACTATCACTATCGGCACTAAAGCACCAGGTGCTGCTGGAAAAATCCACTCTGACTTCGAAAGAGGATTTATCCGTGCTGAAGTTGTAAACTTTGATAATTTAGTAGCTTGTGGTTCTTATACAGCAGCTAAAGAAAAAGGCCTTGTAGGCGTTGAAGGTAAAGAGTACGTTGTTAAAGATGGAGATATCATTCTATTTAGATTCAATGTATAAAAATGATTAATAAGCTCACTATAGCCTATTAAAATATAATTTAAATACCAGAAAAAAAGAGTAAAGCCTTCCCCTACAAAGGATTAAGCTTTACTCTTTTTTTATCTATCTTTGACCACTTACTTTTCTAGCTGATGATACGTCTCTTCCTTCACTACCGGATCTTTTGACTCTTGCATTGTATCTTCTTTAAATTTAGATACTAGATTAGGTATATTAGATACAAGACCTGGAACCATATCAATTAATTTACTGATGCTATCTTGTCCTTTGATATTAATAAGCTGAGTTGTCCCATTTTGAATCACAAGCATTGCACTTGGTGTAATACGTGCCCCAAGTCCCCCGAGCCCCGAATCACTTGGACCATCAATATATCTTTCTTTATCTTTATTTTTTTCTTTAACTTTAGCTGTTGCAGTAGCACCTGCTGCTACTCCAAAACTTACATCTACTAAGGGTACTAAAATAGTGTCTTGAATATGAATAGGTTCTCCTACTACTGTTTTTGTTGTAATAAAATTCTCAAGTTGTCTTAATAGTACTTCTAAATTGTTATTTAAATTAGACTCCATTTTTCTCTTCCTTTCTTATGTTCAATATTATCTTAATATAATTTCTTACAGATTTATCTATCAAAAATACAACAAGGGGTTTAATAAGTCCATATAATCGTAATCTTCCTGAAGTCACAGCCACTCCCCATATTCCCTTTTCTTCAAAATCCCCTTGGATAAAACCATATTTTGCATAGAAGGGATAAAGCAAACTCGCTTTAGCAAGTAACTCTCCGGTATCAGCAGGGTCCCCTGTTCCTATAGTCAAGTTGAATTGCAGAGTTCTAGGCTTTAATGCCCTCCACCAACTTATAAATAGCCTTTTCACTCTTCTTAGAAATGGCTTTCTATACTTATTTTCCCATAAAATCTTAGCATCATTCCATAGGCCTCTAACATTTTCACTTTTAGATTCTTTTTCTCTTGTCTCATTTTGTTCTTTTATAGGTTCTTCTTTTTTTATAGG
>JAVVPO010000001.1:66903-84017 GCA_036655715.1 Cellulosilyticaceae bacterium
ATTCTTTTTCTCTTGTCTCATTTTGTTCTTTTATAGGTTCTTCTTTTTTTATAGGCTTTGCTTTATCTCCTTCTGTGCCTGCCACTTTAGGTGAAGGCTTTGTCATTTCTTTATCTATTTTTTCTTTATCCTGGGCCAAATCACGCTTTATAGGCCTCTCTACTTCCTCTACTTCTTTTGTTTTTACTGGTTTTTTGTTAAGTGTTTTTCCTAAAATTTTAATTTCAAAATTACTTTGCTGATTTTCAAAGTAGTAAATAATACTTAAAACATAAAAAACTTTTACTTTACTATAAAGCGATAGTTCTTCATATTTTTCAAGCTCTACTAAGTAATCAATAGGTAAAACTAGTATTAATAATATTACTAACATTAGCATTGCTAAGAGTATACCTATTATCCATAATAGCATTTTGAGTATTAACCATACTACACTCATGTTTCACCTCTTTACTATGCCTTTAACTCTTCATATACAAGCTCTCTTAGGTTATACATTTTATCTATTATCTGTATCAAATAGTCTCTAGCTGTTTCTTCATCTTCAGCCAGACCTATTAAATAACATGATTGGTATTTTTTAGTTAAATCTCGTCCTTTTATAATTTCAAATAAGTTCCTGTTATATACGGGAGTACATAGTAAATAGCAATCTTTCTTACATTTATTACGCTTTATTTGAGATAATTGGAACTTTTGGTATTTAATCCTTTCATCTATCATAAGATATTTTGAAATCTCCATATATCAGCTAACTCCTTTAGCCTGTAATCCATCTTTTAAATTGTGTAATCTTCCCTATATTATAACATAGTCTTTCATAATTTGCCTATAAATACTTTATCTTATGAATTTCTTCCTATATAATAATATGGAAACTCAGACATACTATTATTAGCACAGAAAGAAGGTTGATTAAACAATGTTTTATTTTTTCACGAGTCATCCGCAGTATCAATTTTATTTAAACCTAGGTGTTGGACTTTTAATTATACTAGCTTTTATTGTTTTCAAAAAGATAGTTAATAAATCGCTTTTAAAATTAGTAAGTAAAATAGATTCTCGTACTAGCTCTCTTATCGAAGACTTTAATACTTCTCTTAAGCGTCCTTTAGAGTATTGGTGGTTAGCTACAGGATTATACATAGGTATTGGTGTGTCCCCTTTTGTTTCTACTCCAAAACTTACAAAACCTGCACTCATCCTTAGCCCAGAACTAGCTATCTCATTAGATTTTATTTCATCAGAATTTTTGACAAACGTTTATACAGCTGTAGTCATTGTTCTTATCACATGGGCTGCTTGTAACTTAGTCAATTTTTATGAGAAATTTTTAATCTCTGTAGGCTCTAAATTTAACCTGTTTGATAATTCTTTACTTATTAAATTTAGTGGCAAAGTAATTAAGTTAACCTTTATTGTCATCGGAACCTTTGCTTCAATCTCTCCGTTTATAGGACCTCTAACAGGCGTTCTAACTAGCGTTGGTTTTGCCGGTGCAGCAGTCACTTTTATTGCCAAAGATACTCTAACTGATGTTTTAAGCGGGATTGTCCTTATGATTGATAAACCTTTTACTATAGGCGACTGGATTCAAATAAATACCTTAGAAGGAATCGTTGAGGATGTTAGCTTCCGTAGTACACGCATTAGAACTTTTACACAAGGATTAGTTGTCGTTCCTAACTCCACCTTATCTGATAACAATATTACCAATTGGTCTGCTATGTCTAAAAGACGTGTCTCTTTTGATTTAGGTTTTACCTATAGTACCTCAAGAGAAAAGATGCAACTTGCCATTAAGGAAATCGAAAAGCTTCTTGCTAATCATCCACAAGTGGAAACAGAGACTTCTTTAGTCTACTTCAGTACCTTTGCTGATTTTTCGCTTAATGTAACTGTTATTTATTTCTCACTAGCCCTAGACCTTGCAGGTTATTCCAAACTAAAAGAAATTATCAACTTAGAAATCATGGATATCCTATCTCAAAATGATTTAGATATCGCATTCCCGACTCAAAGTGTCTGGCTAGAGCAACCAGAAGTTTTATAATAATATTTTTATGACTATATAAACATAATGATAGGCCATAACATCTATTTTTTGATGTTATAGCCTACTTTTGTTCAATCAAAGGAGATTTATATGAAACAGCGCAAACAACTAGGTTCTTTTTCTCTTTCAGATTCACTAGAACTATCTAATGAATCCTGTTTTCTACAACGTATTATAGGGAATCATTCTAAAAAGATTTCCTCGATTCCTACAGGTTCTATAAAAAAATTTATTCCTTTAGATCCTATGACTTTACAAGATTTGGCCCAGTCTTTTGAAACACCATCTGATGGGCTTGAAGTACCTTTAGATGATTTAATGGATTCTTTCATCACCAAATATGGTGTGCCTAGCTTCGATACACTTGATGAACTCCTATCTTCTTCACTTACCCAAAACACTTATCAGCCAAAATCTTTCAAATCTCTTTCTGATATTCTAGATGGACTTATTGAAAATCTTGACTAATTAATCCATACAGTCGTTTCTAGTGGTATATGTTTATAAATCCATGCACTATCTTCTTCTGAGAGTCTAACACACCCATGGGACACTCTTTGTCCAAGTTGACACTTACCTTCTTTGACATACTGCCCTGTTTTATCAAATAAAATAGAGTGATACATATAATCTCTAAAGATGACTACAGCATTTTTACACATAAATCCTTTTCCCATACCAAAGTATGGAATCCTATATTCAAGTTTGAATTCTCCACGTGGTGTCAGGTAAGTATTCCTTCCCGTGGAGCAAATCATTATCTTTTCAACCTTCCAGACCTCTTCTTGTTCCTTCAAAATATAAGTTCTTTGTCTATATAAGTCAGTCCATACGAAATACTCAGTCTCACTTGACATTCCTTTTAGATTAACATAGTCCTCTATCTCTTTGACTGTTGCCTGTGGCCACTTAACACCTAAATCCCCTATGATATCTAGACTTTCCCAAGGAACACTTATCTTTTTATTGTCCTTATCTACAACTATATAATACTGTCTTTTTTCTCCTCTCCATACGACTACTTGATCCTTTTCTTTGAATGGACCTACTGGATACTTCACAATTCCTGTGACCATATAGGGCACAAAAAATTTATCTAACTCTTCTAATCGCATCACATTTTCATATATCTTAAATAAAGTCGTATTTTTTTGTCCATAAGGATTATCCTTGTTTACTTCATTAGGTAGTCCACAAACATCTAGTAGCACAGTAGTCAGATGCTTTATTTTTTCTTTATTATCTTTTTCACTCCCCCGACTCAATACTTCCCCTGGTTCTAATAATACAGACTCGCACTTAATCTCTTTACATTCTTTTCCATCCCAAAATATATCACTATACCCTATTCTAAGAAGATGAGATGATTGATTAATCATTTTATCTTCTTCTATTTTTATATATTTATCAAGATCATAATACTTTAATTCCAAGCTATATTGACTCATATCTTCACTTATGTTCCAAAGTATACGTAAGGCATCTAGTGGAACTAAAACGTCTTGTTCTACTAGTAATGAGTAAGTTTTCAAGTTCCCTATGTATACTGGATAATTATTAATGTACGCCACATAGCTCTCAAACACCGCCTCCTGCCCCCCTTCAGTAACCACTTCATCTATTAATTCTATATTAATTTTATGATCTACCTCATTAATCCTTACGCCTATCTCTTTCAAATAACTAATGGGTACATATAAGGTATCTTGTAAATTATATAAGCTATAAGCTTTACCATTTATCAGTATTTGGCTCTCAGATTTTTCTACCTTGCCTACTATTTTCTTTTCAAAATAGTTTAAAGAAATAGCGGTATCTTTTTGCAAACTATAACTATTAAATTGAAACAAAATACTTATCATCATGATTAATACTATTTTTATCATCTATCAGCCGCTCCTTTTCCTATTTAGTTCTTCCCTAAAAAAAGCTTTTCTATGAATTTCATAAAACATATTGACAAATACTTCAAAAAAATTTATTCTAGTGTAGTAGATAGTCATTGTTATTTAACTTTAATTATTTATTCAGAATTACATATAAAGAACAACTTAGGAGGATTTAACATGAAAGCAACTGTTGACCAAGAAATTTGCATCGGATGTGGCTTATGCACATCTTTATGCTCAGATATATTTGACATGAACGATGAAGGGCTTGCACATGCTATAGTAGATACTATTTCAGAAGATTCATTATCTGAAGCAGAAGATGCTAAAGATAGCTGCCCTGTAGGTGCCATTGAAATTGAAGAATAGAAGCAAAAAAAGCTAGGATTTTCATCCTAGCTTTTTTTGCTTCTATTCTTCAATTGTTTATTATTTTTTATATTATTTTTTTTGCTTATGATTTAAGCCAGTTATTACACCATAAGCTAATAAGGCACATATCCCAGCAAATACGAATGGTAACCTATTCCCTATCATAAATATAAATCCTGCTGTTAATGATCCTATTATCATCCCTAACGCCTTTGCTGACCCTTGTATACCCATTACTTCACCATAGTTTTCTTTAGCTAGCTTTGAAACGATACTTTGTTGCATAGGGACAACAAGTGAACTTCCTGCTATGAAAATAATTAAAAAGGTAAGACTTACAGCAATGTGGTTTGTAGTACTTGCTATTAAAATAGCTACTCCTGTTAAAAGGGTTGTACATTGAATACTTTTATATTCATTGAATTTTTTGCCTAGATAAGGATTTACAAGTAAATTCATCCCTAGTGCTATGATGCCTGCAATAGCCATTACTATGCCATTTACAGTGCTTGGCATATGTAGAACAGACTCTATATAATAATTGATTGTAGAGTTATATGCCGTGGTTGTAATAGTCATAAGCGTCATCACCATAATCATACTGCCAATCACTGTTTTAAAATCTATAAACGTACGACTTGGTTTTAGATGCTCAAAGTAAATTGAAAGTTTATCAGAACTAGGCTTAACTGTTTCTTTTACTAATAGCAGAATAATCCCACTAATGATAAAACACATAATCCCCTGTGCTAAAAAGGTATAATGATAATTATTTTGTCCTATGGATCCCCCAAGTAGTGCCCCAAAGGAACTTCCTATTGCTATACTTGCTGCATGATAAGATAAATACTTAACACGCTCCTCCGTACTCGATAAATCTGTCATATAAGCTACCGCTGTTGTTACAAAACATACAGAAAGCGCTCCGCCCATCAGCCTAAAAATCAAAATTGCTACAATATTGGTGCTATACCCAAATCCAATTTGACTTATACCGTACCCTACTACCCCTAGTACTAAAAATCGCTTTCTCCCTCTTTGATCTGAAAGCGACCCCCATATGGGTGACATGATAAAATTGGCTAGTGCCATAAAAGAAAATAATACACCAAACATATAAGAAGGTAACCCTAATTCATTAATTAACATGGGTGTTACCGGATGAGCCATATTAAAAGCTACCATTGTTATAAAATTAATAAAAAGTAACTTTTTAATATTTTTTTTACCAATACACACGCTATTCATTCTTCACCTAACTTTCTTTTCCAAAAGGAAATTTACTTTTACACAGTTTAAGCCCACCTCAAGGGCAGGCTTATTCATACTAATCTAATATAAATTTTTCAATTACTTTTGCTACGCCAGACTCTCTATTACTTGCCGTAATATACTTAGCAGCCTCTTTTACTTCAGGTAGTGCATTTTCCATAGCTATTCCTAAACCAGCATATTCAATCATAGATAAATCATTCTCACTATCTCCTATGCAAATCACTTGTTCTCTTTGAAGATTTAGGTACTCCGTGAGCTTTTCAACAGCACATCCTTTACTAGTGCCTGCTGACATAATCTCAATATTATTCTCCCAGGAAGTTACTACTTCAAAACTCTCATAAGCCTTTAGTTCTTCTCTTAGTTTCCCGAGCTTCCATCTGTCATTCTCTTCGATGCAAATAGCCTTTTGAAAAGTACCATCATACTTTTCAAAAGCTTCTTCAAAGTTTTCTACTTCTTCTAATCGAATATGTTCTTCTTCTGGTAGTGACTGATTCAAAATAACATAAGGATGCTCTTTAGGGAATGCTCTATCTGCTACGACACCCCATGTTGTAAAAAAGTAAGTCATTACATCATACTTCTTTGCTACCTTATAAAAATCATATAATGCTTTTTTACTCATAACACTTTGATAGATAGGTTCTTTTTTCCCTTTAATCCCGATATAAGCACCATTAGATGAAATAACAGGTCCACTCACTCCTATTAAATCTGCATAAAACGTTGCACACTGAAAAATTCTACCTGTTGTGATAGCTATATTCACACCCTTTTCATAAGCAGCTTTTAAAGCTTTCTTATTTTCGGCTGTCACTTCTCCTTTTTCATCTAACATAGTACCATCCATATCAATACATATTAATTTATATTTCATTTACTTAATCCCCCCACATTCTTTTTACTCTTCTACTATTATAGCTTATCTTTTCTTTACTTTAATAGTCGAATCTGAATAATTAGTGAGCATTTTTAAGCATAACCCGCATCTCATCAACACTATAAGGTGGTGTTTTACTATGAACAATACAGTGACAGTTATGACAAATTGGAATTAAGTCCTTAATAGGGTCTGTATGAAGCAATATTTCTTCTTCGCAAGTAGCTTGTATATGATGAATATCAATCTTACTTTCAAATCCCTCTCCATAAGTATAACCATAGTCAAATCCGCAAATTTCACAGATTGCTCCGTAATACTCTAAGCATTCTTTTTTTAGTTTTTCTATTTCATCATTTGTTTGCTCTTTATTTTCTTCTATGACTATCTCTTTTGGTGTATCCATGCTTGTTTTTTGCGCTGTCGTCTTTTTTTCGTCTGCACTAAATAATTTTTCTCTAAATACCTCTGTATTTTGAACTTCTATAGACGCACTTACTTCAGTAAGTTTTTTTGTTTTTACAGTTTTTTCTGCTTTTACAGGTTTTATAGCAATAAAATCTTCGCCCATTAAACTATCTATAAAACTATCTATTGAACTTGTATCTTTTACTTCTTCCACCTCAGGTTCTTCGATTTTAAGCTCCTGAATTTTAGGTTCCTCTATCTTAGTTTCCTTTACTTTAGGCGCTTCTATTATAGGCGTTATTTTAGCTTCTAACTTAGATTCTGCTATAGGTTTAGTTTCTTCATCTTCTTCTATGTCATCACTTATTAATTCTTCTAGTGGTTTATGTGTTTTCACTTCTATCTGGTTTATTTCTACTTTTCCTTCAGCTATAAGTTCTTCAATAGCTTCTTTTAATTCAAGTCGTATACGCCATTCGAAGTTTGTATTATCTTTAAATCCACCAAGAAATAGTAAATGCCACCAAAGGATTTCACCTTTTCTAGATTTAGGTACTTCTATCTTGACCTTTGCTTTAATACGTTTAGCAAGTGCCATAACTACTTCTTTATAAGGATATTTATTCGTATAGCCTTCTTCTTCTGAAATATCTTCGGCTTCTACATAGCCTTCCATAAGATAGATACGAAGAACTAAATCTTTGTTTTTATCAGTAAATACCACATTGTTACTAAAAAGCTCTTTCCATGTTTCTTTTGTGATTTCTATCGGTCTACTATAAATCGGATAATCTTTATGACTTGGTGTTTGCATAGTTGGAGGGTTTATTTCATTTAGCTCATCAAAAACGTCTTTTAACATTTGATCGATGTTATTAGATTTTTCTTCCATCAACTTCTTAGGTGAAAAATTATACTCTTTTAATTTTTTATCACAGAAGCTAATCACTTCATCTGGAAATAACTCTCTATATTTTATATTAGTAATAAGACCTTCTACAGATAAGTCTAATCTCTCATTTTCCCATAAAATCGTAAAGTCAAATTTGTTACTTTCTGATTTTATAAATTTAATAGCTGCCTCGTACCCACCATATTTATTAATCATATCTAGTAACTTGGTAGACTTATATTTAAGTTCTTTATTAGTTCTTTTATATAAATTAATCATATCATTATGAAAGGCTTGTTTTTTAGCATCATCTTGTTTCTTAGCATCATCTTGATTCATTGTTCATCCCTCTATTCTTTATTAGTTTATATATATTATTAGCCATTAAGATGTCACTCTGAATTGACAGTCTACTTTATAGGATATGCCATGTTATCCTAAAATATAAGACTTCTTCTCTTTAATAATTAATCAGTAAAAAAAAGTTGCCAGAACCTCTATTATAACTAGATTATTTTAAATACGCAAATCTAATTTTCCTCATTTCTCCATGTTGACATAAATTTTTCTCTCCTGTATACTTAATTACCGAATAGGATACCTTTAAGATAGTCCTGAGAGGCTAATAAGGAGCATACGTCACACATGTATTTTCCCTTAATATCTTAGTTGGTATTAAGGTTTTTATGGTGTCCTATAAATATAACTATTTTTGGAGGACATAATGACTACTCATTCAGCAAAAAAAAATGCTAACAATTTGGCCATTAAAATGGCTATCGCTCTAGGTGGCGGTTTAATCGCTGGCACACTCTTTATTTTCTTAAGAGAATACTTAAACTCATCCAGCCAAGTAGGCCTTTGGCATACTATCAATCAATTACTTTTCCAAGATATTAATGCAAGTACAGATGCACTTGGTCTTTTCTATATCATTGGACAATTATTTATTAACTCTCTTCAATTAGTTATTGTTCCTATGGTCTTCACTTCCATTGCTCTTGCTATGTGTCGTATTACTGATACTAAGAAGCTCGGTCGTATTTCCTATAAAACAATCCTTGGATTTTTATGTACCTCTGTCTTTGCTTTAGTACTAGCAGGTATCTTCGGTCTTACAGCTCACAACTTAGGTTTATTCAATGTCAATATTGGTGATATCAGTGCACAAACAGGTAGTACTGGAAGTAATCCTCTTCTTGTATTCATTCAGGCTATCCCAAGTAATATAACAAGTGCATTTTCTGAAAATAGCAAAATTCTTTCTGTTGTTTTCTTAGCTGTTGTCACAGGACTTGGTATCAACACTTTAGGTGAGCAAATTACCTTATTGAAAAAATTACTAGAAGAAGTTAATAAACTTGTTACTGTGTTCTTAAGCTTTATCATTACTAGGTTTGGTCCAATTGCTATCTTTGTATTAATCACAAGGACATTTGCCATCTATGGTATTGAGCATTTGAAACCTGCATTAGCTTATGTTACCACAGTTATCATCTGTTTATTAGTCTTTTTAGTATTTGGTTATGCGTTATTTATATTCATCACTACACGCTTAAATCCAATGATTTTTATAAAGAAAGTTTCTAAAGTCGCTTTATTCGGATTTTCAACATCTTCATCAGCTTCCACATTACCACTTAATACCCAAACAACAGTTGAAGAATTAGGTGTAAGCGAAGAAATTGCTTCCTTTATTTTACCACTTGGTATGACCATCAATATGAATGGAACGGCTATCATGCAAGTTATTGCGGCTATTTTCATCGCATCAAGTGCTGGCTATGAAGTAAATGTAGGTAGTATCCTTATCATAGGTATCTTAGCACTCATCTCTTCTGTAGGTACACCTGCAGCCCCTGGTGCTGGTGCCATTATTCTCTTTACAGTCCTTACAGGTATGGGCTATCAAAACGATGCAGCTGTATTAGCTTACTCCCTTATACTCGCTATCAATCGTCCTGTAGAGATGCTAGTAACTGCACTTAATGTAGTAGGAGATGCAGCGACGGCTGTAGCTGTAGCTAAATCTGAGAATCTATTAGATGAAGAAATTTATAAAAGCTAAACAATACAAAAAAGAAGCAAGACTGATTACTAAGTCTTGCTTCTTTTTTGTATTGTTTCTCTATACTATTATTCTAACACTATATTTTTTTACAAGTAAATGGTTTACTATTTTCAGATAAATAGTAGTAAGATACCAACTAGCAGCATACCTGTACACGCTAATTTTTTCTTTAAATGACCTTCTTTAAACACTACGCCTCCCACTATTACTGAGACGACTATTGAGCTACTTTTTAAAGGCATCGCAATAGAAATAAGTGTAGATGGCATATTAAGTGCATTAAAATAAATACGATCTACTACAATGTAAAACAATAACACCTAGAAAAATTGAGCATAATGGCATCACCGTATTAAACGGCCAGTACCGCCAGTACACAATTATCTTTAAGTGCACGTTTCTTACAAATATCCCAAACTCCAAATAAAACCCCTGATACTAAAAGCATTACTAATGCTTTCATCTATCCATTTTTCCTATCTATCTCCTAATACTATCCATTCCTTTATTAGCTAGTTCATCTGCTTTGTTATTCCCAAAGTTTGTACTATGTCCTTTAACCTTGGTAAACTCAATTTCCTTAAACTCTCCTTTAACTTTATAAAGTGCCATCCATAGTTCTTTATTTTCTACAGGTTCCTTCTTAGAAGTTACCCAGCCCTTTTTCATCCATCCATAAATCCACTGTGTAATACCATTTAATACATAGGCACTATCTACTAATACCTCAACAGGCATATCTTTCTTCTTAATTGCTTTTAATCCCTCGATACATGCTGTCAGTTCCATAATATTATTAGTTGTTCCTACTGCGCTTCCATAAAGTTCTTTAGTATAATCTTGGTACGTTAAATAAACACCCCATCCACCAATGTTATCTTTCTTACCATTTCCTCTACACCCACCATCGCAATAAATCTTCACTTTATCCATGTCTATTCATCCTTCATTTCTTTGCTTATACTCTTAGTCTTCACTATCCTAGGGAAAATAGTATCACAACTTCATAAGCTTAGCAAACGGTTATCTATCTGCTTTAACTTAAAAATAGGTTATAACATAAATAGCCTAGGGCTAAGTCGTTATAACCTATGAGTTTTCCTATCTACTATAAGTTTTCTAAAATTTGTTTAACAATAGGCTCAATAAGATCAAGCCCTTCATCTGTAGCTACTGCTTTTGGATTTGCAAGGTTACTAATACTGCTTACCATAGGCAATTCACCAAGAAGAGGTACATCCATTTCATCTAAGAACTTTTGTGTGTCTTCCCCATTAAACAAATGAATTTTTTTGTCACAATCAGGGCATTGTATGTAACTCATGTTTTCTACAACCCCTAGAATCTTCACATTTAACATACGTACCATATTTATCGATTTAGCTACAATCATAGAGATAAAGTCTTGTGGAATAGATACCATGACCATGCCATTTACAGGTATGGATTGCCCTACCGTAAGAGGTACATCTCCCGTTCCTGGCGGCATATCAATAATAAGATAATCTAGTTCTCCCCAAAGTACTTCATTCCAGAATTGTTTAATAGCTCCAGATACAACTGGCCCTCTCCATGCAACTGGTTTTGTCTCATCATCTATCATTAGATTGATAGACATCACCTTGATACCTTCTTGAGATTCTACTGGTATAATATTGCTACCATCTGACCCTGCTCTTTGACCTATTATATGAAGAAGTCTTGGGATACTTGGCCCTGTTACATCTGCATCTAATATACCTACTTTATAGCCTAACTTATTAAGCTGTTTTGCAATCAAAACAGAAATACTTGATTTGCCTACTCCACCTTTACCACTCATTACCCCAATCACTTTATTAATTTGGTTAAGTGGATTATTGGTTACACCGCACTGGTCTTGTGGTTTACTACAAGATCCTTTAGATGGGCATGAACTACAATTTGACATTTTATCACCTCATCTTCTTTATTTATCAGTCTATTATAATCTGCTCTTTTTAACTTGTCAAAGAAAGTCCCTTTTCATCTTGCCACTCACAGGCTATAATCATAAAAATTTCACGCAGTACTTTTCCTATAGCGTAATACTCTTCATTTTCTAAATTAGCAAGGGATACACGCAGCCCCCACTTAGATGAACCAAATCCATCAGCTCTTAGCAAGATAATGCCATGGTCATGTGCTAAATCATAAAGAATATCTAACAGCGTATACTGACTTTCAATATACTCAGTAAATGCTTCACCGTATTCTCTAAAAGCCCATTCTAAAATATTAACCTCTGTATAGTAACAAGCATCTAATTTATCCTCACTTAAAGGCACTTTCATCCCTTCAAAAAGAAGTTCCTTACGTTCTTTACAAATAGACATCGTAAGCTTTTGATACTGACTTTTTTCATCTAACAAATCAAAGGCACAGAAAAAGGCCATCTGAACTTGCTGTGGTGTAGATAGTCCTGCTGTATGGTTAAGGGCCACTTGTCTACTATCTGCTACAATCCTATCAATAAATGATACTTCTTCAGGCTCTGTACATAGATGCTCATATCTTTTATTAATAGACTCTTTGAACTTCATCGGTAACTCACCTATAAGCTCATTAAATACATTCTCTTCATGTAACATAATAGCTCCTAATCGCCATCCTGTCACACCAAAATACTTAGAAAGAGAGTACACACATAGCGTGTTATAAGGTAATTCTCCAACAAGAGAGGAAAAATCTTCTACAAAAGTCCCATAGACATCATCTGTTACTACCATAAGCTTTGGATGATGCTCTTTAATCGTATGGATTAAATACTCTTTACACTCACAACTCATAGCTACTGATACAGGATTATTCGGATTAACGATAAATAATACTTTAATATCTTGATCCTTTAACTTATCTATTTCTTCTTCTGAATATTGATAAGTTGGGTTACCCTTTTCATCACATCCATTAGCATGAATTTGGATGACTTCAAATTCATAGTTTGGTAGATGTGGAATCTCTAAATAAGGTGTAAATATAGGTGTCATTAAAGCTATTTTATCCCCTTTGTGTAAAAGATGATTCTGGAATAATGAATCAAAGAGATAGCACATAGCCGCCGCGCCGCCCTCTACATTAAACACATCAAATTTCCCTTGTGTCTCTGTCTTGCTACATAATACTTTAAGTAAATAGGTTCTAATAACCTGCTCAATATGAATAAGCGCACGGTCTGGGAAAGGATAGTTATCCCCTATAATCCCATCAGTTAGCTCATATACCCATGCATCTGCTTGAAATCCTAGCGTAGTTACACCATAATCTACAATACACTTTATAAGTTCCGTTCCAGGTACCTTTTCGTTTTCTATCAAATAAGTTTCAAGACGTTTTGCAATACCTTCTTTTTTAGCCATACCGGCTAAATCGCCCTCACACCAAGTTCTTTGCGTTTCACCTACTGCAAACTGGCCAAAAGTAAAAAAGGCTTGCCTCGGAGTTGCTGCAGTCCAATTTGGATTTCCTCTTCCTGCATCTAATAATTTAGTTACCTCTTTATTTGAATGAGCTAAAGCAATTAATTCTTCCTTGAACTCAAATGGGCTAATTTTATGGTAAATCTTCTCTAATTCTTGCTTGCTTAATTCAGACATCTATACTGTCTCCTCCTGCTAGTCACTTAAATTCCTTTATAGCTGTTTGTCTATTTAGGCTACATGTTATATTTTCTTTATTTATCATACCTTATAACCATACTTTTTTCCACTTTTATGTTAAGTAAACTATCATTTTTATTTCGTTCACTGTATATTTACTCAATAAAAAACAGGAGTATCCTATGACAAAATGGATACTCCTACCTATTAGCTCTCTTATTTTTTTAAATCAATAACATTTTGTACAAGTGCTTTACATCTGCCACAAGCTGTTCCAGCTTTAGTGATTTCTCCAACTTTTTCTACTGTATCTGCGCCATCTTTAACCGCATTTACAACATCTTCAAGAGAAACGTTATGACATCCACATACAGATGCTAATATTTTTTCAATTTCTGGAACACATCTACCACAGCCTGTACCTGCTCCTGTCATCTCTTTAATCTCGTCTATAGTACGCGCACCATTAATCATCGCTTTTCTAATACCTACATAATCTACTTGTTTACAGTGACAAATCATTTTATTTCCAGCCATTTTTATTTCCTCCAAATGTATAATTTATATTCAGATTATACAATATAAAATGATTCTTATGCAAGAATTATTTTTAGTTACATGATTTTATGTTATATCATAAAAAAGAAACTTTGTAAATCTTCTATTTTGAAAAGTTCTACAAGAACCATTATTTCACTATAAATACTATTTATAATACTTCCTTCATATGATGTACTTCTTTATTTAAAGTTTATCCAAGTAATTTGCTCATATTGTATCTTTTATAAAGTATTTTAGCCTTTAACAGCTCCAATCATCATCCCTTTAACAAAGTATTTTTGTATAAATGGATAAACACAAAGTATCGGAAGTGTTGATACAATAATAATGCCGTACTTCAGCATATCTGCAAGTCTTTGCTGCTCGGCTGCACTTGCTGCATCTCCAAATCCAGCTGCTGCTTCTTGCTGAATAAGAAGTTCTCTTAAGATAACTTGTAATGGGTAAAGGCTTCTCTCTCTAATGTAAATAAGCCCATTAAAGTATAAGTTCCAGTGTGCTACTGCGTACATAAGCACAATTACTCCAACAATAGACTTTGATAGTGGCACAACAACCTTAAAGAAGAATTTAAACTGTGAACAACCATCTACTTCTCCAGCTTCATAAAGTTCATCTGGAATACTCATTGCAAAGAAGCTTCTAGTTACAATAAGATTATACACACTAATAGCACCTGGTAAACTTACCAAATATACGTCCAATCATAAGTATTCTAAAAACGTCTAGGACTCTTTGGAGTTCATCTTCGTTTTCACAAATATAGTTTGCGAACTCGGTCCAGTATTTATTCGCTAGTTCTTCTTGTCCTGCTGCTTTTGCTGATAGTGCATTGGCAAATAGTTTTGTGTACTCTAGATGGTATGCTATGTATTGCCATGATAATTTCTCTGTATCGGACTTATGATTTTGGTTAGCTAATGCTATTTCTTCAAACTGTTCTACTATTTGGTGTGCTTTAAGGACTTTCTCTGAGAATGCTTTATCTTCTGCCCCTCTTGCAAGGTGCCAGTAATCCATATCAAATATCTCTGATAAACTCGTGAGGTATTCTTTACATTTATCTGAGTCTTGTCCGAAAGCGTGTGTGAAGTAATCTTGGGCTATCTCTTCAAAGTCTAAAGATGTGTCCCATAGGGTTTTACCCATTACGTAGCTTGGAAGCGCTGTTGGGAAGAATGTTCTTTGTTGCTGACAGCTTAGTAGTCCATTGAGTCCTAAGCTCTCAAGGTGTTTGATATCTCTACTAATAATTTTAGCTATTTCATAGTAGCCTGCATCTCCATAGTGGGCTCTACCTAGGTGATAGTCGAAGTCGAAACTATCTCCTTTGAATAAATCTTGCCAGCCTTCTAGGAATTTCAGATAACTTGTTACACTTGTTGGTAATTTTACTTTGTTGATTTCATATTGTTTAATTTCTTCTGCTGTTTTCTCACTATCTTCGAATGACTTTGTAAAAGTTCTGGAAATAGGTGCAAACATCATAAGGAATCTCTCTGGATGATTGATTCTTTCTTTAATAGGTGTCCATAGTAATTCAAAGTACAGTAAAAATACAATTTTATTATCTAAGCCTTCTGCTGTTAATTTTTCATCTAATTTATTTAAAATCTGTACATACCAATCTGTAGGTGTTAACTTACTACACATTTCACATTCACAGTGGTTGTTGTACTCATCTGCTACCCATACATGAATCATATCTGTCTGTCTATTTTCTTTTGCGTATTTTACAATACTATCTGTAAATTTTTCTTGTACTTTTGTTGAAGAGTAGCAAAGATTTGTATTAAGTGGTATATTTCTAAAGAAATCTCTTTTCCCATCAATGAGTGCTAAACACTCCCTTTGCTCTTGTGTAATGCTTTGCTCTTCTGCATCCCATCCACGTCCCACTACCCCAATACTTTCACTGGTCCATCCATGACCTACTGCATGATAAATCATTCCTCTTTTTTTGAGTTCTCTTGTTATCTGTGCTGTAAAGTCTATAGCCATTTCATCATCAAAGAATTCTTTTGCCTTAAGAGAATTCTCAGTGTGTGCATACCATTGTTTAAAGAAAGTATGTGCATGCATGAATTGAATAAAGTAACTATTATAACCAAGCTTTGGCATCCATTCAATAATATCTACTACATTTTGATAAGTATTCGCTCCCTCTATTACAATCCCTCTATGTCTAAGGGAGGCCACCTCTTTAATAGAAACATTCATCTCTTCTTTTGTTCTATGTACTAGTATCTCACCATCTTTGCAAGGTCTAACCCACCTGCATCCTAGTTCTGTTAAAAATCTATATACCCCAATGAGAATACTTCTCTCATTAATTCCAACTATAACGCCATTCCCCCTAGTTATCTCTATAGCTATTCCATCATCTAATTGCTTATCCTCTACCTCAAAGGTTATCTCCATATCATCAGCCACGCCGAGCCATATACCTTCTAACGCCTTATTATAGTTTTCTTTTTCTACTATCTTGAATATATCTTCACCTGTTACTAAAGTTAAATAACTTGCAAGCTCTCTAGCTGCATATTTAAGTGTCTCTTGATTTCCTAATCTATAAATTGTATACATATCGCTACTCCCTCTCTACTCTTTTTATCTATTACCCTATCATACACTCTATGAGATTTAAGTGCATTATGCCCTACTCTATATCTTAATTTATTGTTACTTTATGTTAATATCTAGTACTTTATCTACAATCATCGTATTAAGTGATTTAACAGTTATTTTAGCCCTTCCTGCTTGTAAGTTCGCCTTAGTTTTAATCCAGAAAGCAATACTTCCACCAATCACTAATTCTACATAGTCCCAGTTCGTCATAACTACTACTGGTGCCACGGCCCCTCTATCTTTTTCTCCTCTTGAGAAATAAGTTACAGGTTCTAGTACAACTTCTTTAGTTGGTGACAACTGACTTTTGTACACATAAGATGCAAACTTTGGTATGCGGTACATATCCATTACACCATGATAACAAATTTTATCCCATGAACCAAAATCACTATGGGTATTGTAGTCAAAAGCACACCAGCCAATAGCCCCCATAATATCTTCTCTTAACATCATTTGGCT
>JAVVPO010000001.1:84117-86540 GCA_036655715.1 Cellulosilyticaceae bacterium
CAGCCAATAGCCCCCATAATATCTTCTCTTAACATCATTTGGCTTTGCACACGTGCATGACGCAGGCAATGCTCTATTAATCTTTGCTCATTATCAAATTTCTTTGTTGGATAAATATGACTACCACCAATGAATAAAGTCATTTAATCCTAATTCGTCTTTTAAAATATCTGCATCTTTACGCTGCACTCTTTTCCCTATAGCATAACCTGCATAAGGGTAAGACTGATGTCTATTAAGACCTACTAACTTAACTTTTTTATTATTGAGATAGAATCCACTTACAGCTACTTCTACCTTTCTAAATCCAGTTCTGATTGTATGTGTATCTAAGCTTCTATGCTTTGCTCTACTTCTATATCATATTTATAAAGTACTTTTTCTATGTATGTATGATTTACAGTATGTACAAAAACATCTCTATAAATGCCTCCGTAAGTGATATAATCTATAACATTTCCAAACGGTGGAATGTCACTTCTTTCACTTGTGTCTACTTTTAAAACAATACAAATTTTTTTGCCTAGTTCTACAGCATCTGTAATATCTAATAAGGCCCCTGTATATCCACCTTTATGAGAACCCACAAAACATTGGTTGACATATAACTCAAAGTAGGTCATTACGCCTTGGAATTCTAGTAAAATTCTTTGGCCTTCTAGTTCCTTCTCAAACTCTACGTATGTATGCTATTTTTCACTTACATCATCGATTACACAATAAAATAGCAAGAACCTTTTAGAGGTTCTTGCTATTTTTTGCCTTGATAAAATTGAGCTTCATGACCTATCTTTCATCTGACTTAATAATCTTTCATTATTATACATTCTGTTTGCATGCTCATGTATTGTTTGCTGACTTTGGGTAGCCCCCATTTAATGAGTTATCAAACAGTTTTGCACATAACTACTTTAGCAATTATTAGTTGACTCTTTATAAGTTTTGTATGAAACCTATATTTAAGTAGGCAAGTTGTATTAGGTTGTGATGATGCTTTTGAATCAGTTTGCTATTGCATTCCATACTCCAAGGGTATCATCTCCTAGCTACTGTTATACAGTTAATGCTATATACTTTTGATATACATCATTCTCTGTATGATAATATTATGTGCAACTTTTGCTGAGCTATTCTAGGAATTATTTTACATTTTAAAAATAGCTTCTATTTATAGATATACTCGCTATTTACTCTCTGCCAAGTACCTTGATGCCCTTCACTTTGAGCAGCTAGTTCAAAATGCAGCATAGATATGCCTAAATCTATTTGCTCATAACCTTGATTCGTTTTTGTTGTAAATACTTTTATTTCATTTTCTTTAAATGCATAAGCAACAGGTTTTTTGTTAAGGGCAGAAGGCGCTTTAAGCGCTGATTCAATCCCTTTAGTTACCCAAGTAGGAATTTGCTCATCTTTGGTTACTAACATCTGGTTAAAAAGTTTACTATTTTGGGCCAACCTTGAGATAACTTTTTCTTTAAATGTCTTATTCTCACTCACATAACCTACAGCAATAATCCCTATTAACTCTTCATCTGAATTAAGCTGAATACTTTTTTTACACTTTTCCTTATCATAGGTTCCGCCAATCCAGCACGTTCCAAGACCTAAGTGCGTACATTCTAGAACAATCATCTCCCCATAGTAGCCTAATCTATTTTTCAGATCCTCTTGGCTTACTCTTCCTACTAAAGCAATAAAGGATCTTGCATCTTTAATCACACCATAAGATGCTTTAAATCCGTCAAATACTTCATAGCCTTCTTCAATAAATTGAATATGCAGCCCACTTTCTTCATTAACAGCATTGATTAGCTGTGTCATTTTCCCCACTTCTATCTGCCCTAATACCTCATTTTTATAAGTTCTTCTAGATGTTCTACTTTCTACGCCCTGATACCATTCTTTTTTTAATTGCATACCAATATCCCTTTCTTCGCCTTTAGATTTTCATTTTTTTAGCATCCTCTTATAGGACTTATTTCTTTCTATATTGTACTACATAACGGTAACTATTATCTTTATTTATACTCGTATTTTAAAAAATCGCGCAAAGAAGGCTCCGAACTTCACTACTAGTCGGAGCCTTTTATTTATAAAGTAATATAAGTTTTACTTACCCATCCAGCCTTGCCATCCAGAAGTTTCACCTTGTACCAATCACCTTTTGTTTCTAATAAAGTAACTTTTGTTCCTTTATTCACTTTGGTTACAACACTATTATTTATTCCTGCACCACTTCTTACATTTAACCCATCTATTGTAACAGTCCCTACTTTAGACGTCGGTTGTGTAATAGTAGATGTCTTGTCTACCTTAATATACTCTGCACTTACCCACCCTATTTGGTTATCTGGTAATTTAACTTTGTACCACCCAGATAAAGTATCTAAAATAGCTACCCTAGTCCCTTTACCTATTTT
>JAVVPO010000001.1:86640-100074 GCA_036655715.1 Cellulosilyticaceae bacterium
CCAGTGCTTGAACCTGTTATATCTGATAAGTCATTTTTCCATATTCCCATTGGGCTAATGCCAAACATCACTGTTTGATCAACCTTTTTAATAACTTCACTTACTTGTCTAATCATCTCATTAATATGTTCTCTTCTACTATTGGCTACATCGCCATCTTTTCCTTCTCCAGTTGGAAGAGGATAGTTAGAAGGATAGAAGTAATCATCAAAGTGGATAGCATCTACATCATAGTTTGTCACAATCTCTTCTACCGTATCAACAATATGTGCTTTAACTTCTGGAAGTTCTGGATTATAATACAACGCATCCTTATAACTTATTGTCCATGATGGATTAAGTCTTGCTGGATGATCACTACTTAGTACATTTACATCTGTTCCAGCTGTAGTTACTCTATAAGGATTAAGCCACGCATGGAACGCCATCCCTCTTTTATGTGCTTCTTCTATCATAAAAGCCATAGGATCGTATCCTGGATACTTGCCTTGTGTTCCTGTCAGTACATCTGACCACGGGTTGATACTAGATTGATACAAAGCATCCCCCTTAGGTCTTACCTGTACTACCACTGTATTAATACCTATTGCCTGTAGCTCATCTAGTTTTTGAATGAATTCGCTTTTTTGAGCTGCTTCATTATTTTTCACACTTGGGTAGTCTAGATTATGAACTGTAGAAATCCATACAGCTCTTACATCTTCATTTGTTGTCTTTGCAAAAACTTGTGTACTCATAGAGCCTATCATCAGGCACATCATCATAAGTATTGAAAGTATCTTTTTCACCTTTATTCGCCCTCCTTATGTCACTAATATGTATTTTTTGAAAACTCCTATCTTTTGTTTGATTATACAGTGTTAGAAAGCTTCTTGTAAATACATGTAACACTTTTGTAATAGTTATCCTTAATTACTAGGATGATTTTTTATTTCTTGCCGATTACATTTTCTCTGGTACTTCTATCCCTAATAAGTCTAAGCAAGTCACCAAAATTTCTCTAGTTAACGTAATTAGTTTAATCCATGAGGCTTGTCTTAGAGCATCTTCTTCTGCAATAATTTTATTCTCATGATAAAAACGATTAAAGGCGTTTGATAATTCATAAATATACTGACATATTTTATGCGGCGCATACTCCATAAAACTACTGCTCATTACTTCATGTATTCCAGTAAGTTTTAGCATAAGTTGGTGTTCACTTTCACTACTAGGTCCTTGTATCTTAGCCGGATCTACTAACACCTGTTCATGAGATTCGAAAAATTTATGGAGAATAGATTTAATTCTTACAACTGTATAAAGTAGACATGGGCCTGTATTTCCTTCAAATGCAGTAAATCTATCTAGGTCAAAAACATAGTCCTTTGAAACCTGATTGGATAAATCGCCATATTTAAGTGCTGATAGCCCTACTTTCTTCGCCACTTCCCATGCATCATCTGATGTCATCGTTTTATTATCCATTATTCTTTCATAAACTTTCTCATTCACGTTACTTATAAGATTTTCAAGTCTCATCACTCCGCCATCACGTGTTTTAAAAGGCTTACCATCTTTTCCATTCTCTCTACTATAGTCGCTAAATCTGTTGTACTATACAAAGTTGCTCCATTAGATTTAACTAAAATACATGGTGGAATTTCTTTTGTATCACTGTCTTCTTTTACATCCACAATAAGTGCTCCCTCACTTTTATAAACTTTAGCCGCTCCTAACGCCCCATTGCATTGAAACTCAGATAGGTCAGGTCTATTAGACAAAGTCACCATCCCATATTTTTCATCATACTCACATTTAACAAATGCCTCTTTGACTATTTCAGTCACTAAATCTATTAACTTTTTCATCTCTTCATCCTCCTTTTCCTATTTTAGTGCATAAAAAAAACGCCTCTTATTCTATAAGAGACGGACTCATTCCGTGGTACCACTCAAATTGATTACTTACGCAATCCACTCATTACTTTAACGCAGCTAACGTCACACCCTACTTATTCATTCAGGTAGCTTCTCCGAGGCCCTCTTCTCCTTGTGATATCTTGTAGGACTTACACCATACTCCTACTCGCTGTTAGAAATCTCAAAAGGATACTGTTCTCTTCATAGAATTTAATACTATTTCTAATGATTATATCTATATTTTTTAAACTGTCAATTCCAAATTATCATTACCATCAGAATCAACCTAATTTTTTAATAAATACAACCTTTAAATAATTTCCCTCTTTAAACTCTGGTAACGTTCTAAAATCCTCTGGCAAAGAAAACTCCTCTAATAACTGATATTTATTTTCCATTTCATTAAAAGCTATCTCAATAAACTTTTTAAATTTAGTCATATTAAATGAACTACAGTTTGTAGAGGCTACAATAATACCTTCTTTGTCTGTAATTTCTATTGCTTCTTTTAAAAGATTTTTATAGTCTTTCTCGGCACTAAAAGTGAATTTTTTAGACCTTGCAAAACTAGGAGGATCAAGAATCACCATATCAAATTTAAGTTCTTTCCTAACTGCATACTTAAAGTATTTAAAAACATCTTCAACAATGATACTTTGCTCTTTATAATCAATATTATTCACACTAAATTGCTCAGCTGTTTTGCTTTGACTTCTATTGGCAAGGTCTACACTTGTCGTTTTAGTAGCACCGCCTACTGCTGCAAAAATGGAAAAGGCTCCTGTATAAGAAAAGGTATTTAATACGTTTCTACCTTTTGCATACTTATCCCTAATAAGCTTTCTCACTTCTCTTTGATCAAGGAATACACCTACCATCGCTCCATCATTTAGGTAAACAGCAAAATTGATGTTGTTTTCTTTTACAATCAGAGGAAAATTTGGTTCTTCTCCCCATATAAAGTCATTGTCTTCTATATACTTGCCTTCTGTATCAAATCTCTTTTTCTCATAAATCCCTTTAATACCCTCTATATGCTGCAATGTACTCATAACTTCATCTTTAAAAGTATATATTCCCGTACTATACCAGCTTACCACATAGTAGCCATCATAATAATCAATAATGAGCCCACCAATACCATCGCCTTCTCCATTGAATACTCTAAAAGCTGTAGTTGCTTCACTCTCATAGAGATTTTTTCTTCTGGCCAAAGCAGCTGTTATTCTTCTTTCAAAAAAGGCTTTGTCTATGGTTTCACTTTCTTTGTTACTTAATATCCAACCATAACCTTTATTTTGTCTACCATAATATCCTTTACCAATAAAACTATTTTTCTCATCAACAAGATAAACAATATCCCCTTCGGTATTTAAATCCTTTATATTTATGATTGCTTCTTTAGCAATAAGTGGATACCCACTTTTAAATTCTTTAGCAAATGTTGGTCTAATCTTTAGTTTTACTTCTAATCTCATTTCGGTCCTCTTCTTAATTATATTCTATACCTAGTATAGCCTTACTTGCGGCTTATTTTTCACAGGCAACTCTTTTACACTTTTTCTTATTACATTATAAACTAAACCTTACCTGGCTACAATTCCTTAATCTGTATTTATTCCATTCTATTAAATCATCTTCTTATAACTTATATTGTTCTAAATCTTTTTTTTAATACTCCGTAATAAATTTAAATTCTTTAATGTTTTCCATCAGCTGATTAATTTCTTCAATATATCTTCCAACACTTACACTAACTTCCTCTGAAGATACTGAATTTTCCTATGCGATAGCCGCTAAGCCTTGTACTGAATCAAACGCTTTACTTATTTCTTTTGACTGTCTACTTAAGTGATTAATTGTATCAATCATGGAGTAAGATACACTCTGGATACTTTGATTAGCTTCAAAACTAATATTTTTAACAGCTTCATAACTCTTATCAATTTTTTCTACTGCACGCTCGAGTTCTAGTTTGTTCATTTGCTCACTCTCACAATCTGTCTCATACTATTTACTGTACTTATCTAAACTTTAAGTACTTTCTTATCTTTTGTCAACACTTGTCTCTAAGTCTAAATTTAATCTTCTATTAAGAATAATTTTGCCTTTACTCAGTTCTTTCCTATAAAATGCATTCTGTCTGATAAAAATTCGCATTCCCACAAATAATATGCTATGATTAATCAGTTGTAAAATTATTTGTATAGAGTGAAAGGTAATTAATAATGAACTTTAACCAATTAGGTATTAATGAAAATATGATAAACGTGCTTAAAAAATTAGGAATTACAGAGCCCACTCCTATTCAGGAGCAAAGTATTCCTCTTATCAAAGAAGGTAAAGATGTTATTGCTGAAGCACAAACAGGTACAGGAAAAACACTTGCCTTCTTACTGCCTATCTTTGAAAACATCTCTGTTGATATGCCACATACTCAAGTCCTTATTATTTCTCCAACACGTGAGTTAGCTCTTCAAATTACAGAAGAAGCTACCAAACTTGCAGTAGCTAAAAACATTAATGTACTTGCAGCCTATGGTGGAAAAGACTTGAATTCTCAGTTTAAAAAGTTAAAAGGTACAGTCCATGTAGTTATTGCTACGCCAGGTAGACTTTTAGACCATATTAAACGTCAAACAATAGACTTAAGTCATCTTAAAACTTTTGTTCTAGATGAAGCAGATGAGATGCTTTTCATGGGATTCAAAAACGAAGTAGAAGCTATTATTAGTATGACTCCTAAAAAGCGTCAGACCCTTTGCTTCTCTGCAACAATGAATTCTGCTGTTAAAAAACTAGCTTATCGCTATATGAAAGATCCAGTAGTAGTCACTGTTCAAAAGAAAGAAGTTACGCTAAAAGCGATTAAACAGTTTGTAGTAGAAACAACCGACCGTCACAAACAAGCTGCTCTCTTTTCAATCCTTGAAGAAGATAACCCCTTTATGGCTATCATCTTCTGTCGTACAAAAAGAAGAGCTGATGTCCTAGAACTGGCTATGAAAGGTGAAGGTTATAACTGCAAAAAATTACACAGTGACATCCCTCAACCTAAGCGTGAGCGTATTATGAAATCTTTTAGAAATACAGAAATTCAATATCTCATTGCTACAGATGTAGCCGCTAGAGGAATTGATGTAACCGGCGTGACTCATATTTATAATTATGATATCCCAGAAACAGTAGAATCCTATATTCACCGTATCGGTCGTACAGGCAGAGCGGGTGAAGAAGGTTATACTTGTGCTTTTATCGATCCAAAGAATCAACAACTTTTAAATGACATTGAAACGACTATTGGATTTAAACTTCCCAAAAGACAAGTAACCCTTAAGTAGACATTTATCCTTATAAAAAAAGGAGCTGTTATGAATCAACTTATTTTAAAACAAGTTGTGTAACAGCTCCTTTTTTTATGCTTCTCCTGCTAAATCCGCATATCTAGCTTCTACTAATGTACTTAACTGATGAGGTGCAAGAGTTACTTGCACGCCTATTTTTCCTGCACTAATGGTTAAGGTTTCTAAGCTTTTTGCCGTCTCATGAATAAAGGTTTTAAACAACTTTTTCATTCCTATCGGAGAACATCCACCTCTGATATATCCAGTTGTCCCTAGCAAGTCTCCCCCAGGCAGCATCTCTATTTTCTTTTCCCCACATACTTTACTCACCTTTTTAAGGTCAAGTTCTAAGTACATTGGTCTTTACTTCGCTCATCGCTTCAGATACTCCTTTAATTTTTATTAGGCTTTCTTATATTTCATCTTAACATGCTCGATACCCGCTTCTTCATATACATCTGAAACTTCTTTAAACCCTACTGACCTGTAAAGCGGTACGATATAAGCTTGTGCCGAAAGGGTAATGGCAGACTCTTGCCATTCTTCAGTGATAAACGCAATACCTCTTTTTATCATTTCGGCTGCTATTCCCCTTCTTCTTGCCTGCTCTAAAACCAAGATACGTCCCATACCAGGCGTTTCATAAACCGTTCCCTTAGGTAGCATTCTAGCATAAGCCACTACGCGGCTCCCTTCTCTACTAAAAATATGATAAGCTACCTTATCTAAGTCATCAAAGTCATTTTCACAAGTAATTTCTTGTTCTGTGACAAATACCTCAAATCTAGATTTAACGATTTCATAAAGCTCTTCTGTTGTTAATTGTACAAAGGATTTAATTTCCCACTGTCTTGTACTTTCCATCTTAACCTCCCCTTTTTCTTCTCTAGTTTTTGATATAACCTTGTTTGATGCAATCTTTAATTACAAAGTTCACTAAATTTCTCAGCTCTTGTGGTCCTTCTTTTAAGGTGATTTCATTTCTGTTATAGACCTTCTCAGCTGAAATACCATGCTCCTTCCAAGAGCCACCTTGAGTTGCATAATTAAGTAATAACGGTTGCATACGATCTAACATATTTCCATACTTAGCTTCTTCTGTTTCACCCGCTTCAAATTCTTCCCATAGCTCATGAAACTCTAGGCCTTGTTCCTTAGGTAGCATCCCAAATATTTTATCAGCTGCTTCTTGTTCTCTTTCCTCTTTATCTTCATATCCCTTTTCATCAAAAGCGAATGTGTCTCCCGCATAAATTTCTACCAGGTCATGTATAAGTACCATTTTAATGACTTTACTTACATTCACCTGATGCCCTACATACTCAGCAAATAAAAATGCCATAATCCCCATATGCCAAGAGTGTTCTGCATCATTTTCATGTCTACTGCCATCTGCTACGTAGGTCATACGGAATATATTTTTCACCTTATCTATTTCAATTAAGAATGCCATTTGTTTTCTTAGTCTATCATCTAACATGTGTGTACTCCTTTTTACTTTGCCTTTTATCTATTAGAATTATTTAATATTTTTCATTATAACTCTTTGCCTAATAATTGTCACCTATCTACTTATTTGTTTTCATGCTAGTTGATTTCCTTGTAGAATGGGAAAACTCACTAGTTAAGTTAGGCTGATACATGGATAAGAATACAAAATCAAGCTGGAGTCTATTGACTAACTCCACAATATCCTCTGCATAGTACCTTAGATTTACCACATGAATTTCTGAAAATACCGTAGATAAAAAAGTAAATTCCCACGTAAGTAAGCAAAATATTTATCTGTATCATAAATATTCCCCTCTTGTCTAAAAGCTGGGACTAAAAATAGTGATTCTTCAAAACGACCTTGTAATTTTTCCGTCGTGCCTTGATTAGTAGACTGTATAATATAATTGGTATCGAACTTCGGATAGATAACTGTAAAGTGATCCACTCCATTATAGTAAATATCTGTTTTTCTACCCATTGATCCCACAAAACTTTATTTATAGGTGATAAAATTATAGTGCTCTTTTTGTGTATAAAAATTGTTTGGATCCAGATTTATGTCGTACTCTAAATTAATTTTTCGGATAATTAACAATCATTGTTTCGCCTGATTTATGATGGGCTCATAGGCTATCAGTATATTGTTCCAAATCCTATGGGTATAGTATAAAAAATTCTCTAGGAGCGAGATCTAATCGACGATAAATCAGCAAAGATAAATAACATCTTATGACTTAATTTTTGTGTCTGCATTGCTTTGGTAACTCCTTTTCTGCCAACCTTTTATAGCTTCTTTCATAATACAAAACAGCACCTAATCAAAGATTAGATGCTGTTTTGCTGAGTTATTATTTTATCACAAAATATTTCTGTTGAAAACGATTTTCCTCTATCATTAATATTTCCCATTTTAAAACATGCTCTAAATGCGTTATTTATTTGATGCACTTAAAATATACAATAGACTTTTCATTATCTAAGTACACTTCTCTATAATAAGATTTTAATACTTCATACAACTCTTCCTTGGTATAAAATGGTGGTGTAAACCACTCACTAGGTACAAGAAACCTATCGACTACAAAATCAGTAAGTTCCCTCTCCCCCTTTATATAGAAGCACCCACAAAATATCCCACCATATTTAAGCACACGTGCTATCTCGGCAAAGGCTCTATTTTTATAGGGAAATACATGAAATCCATTCATAGATAACACAAGGTCAAAACCTTCATCTGTGAAATGCAAACTTCTTGGATTCCCTTGCATACATGTTACATTAATCAATCCATTTTCTGTGAATAGTTTTTTTGCTTGTCTTAGCATATCCTCTGAGTAATCAAGCGCTATAATATTAGCTTTTGTTAATGCCTTGTATTTTTCACATGTTACAAAACCCGTTCCTACAGGAATTTCAAGCAACCTGCCTCTAAAATCATCTGGAATCATATCTAGCACTTTACTTACATAGTCTTCATCTTGAATGCCCCATGCCAATTTGTTATAAAGTTTAAATCCTAAAGATTGCTTAGTAAATCCATCTTTATCTTCCAATAGCTGATAAGCTCTTATCATTTCTTCTTCCTTACTAGACATAGATTTTCATGGCACCTTCCTTTTATAGGCCTTACTTAAGGTAATTTATTTCCTGCTGCTTTATAAATTTCATACCATTCTGTTCTTGTTAAACTCACTTCTGATGCCTTACAAATTTCTTGTACACGCTTTGCATTTGTGCTGCCTAATATAGGTTGCATCTTGGCTGGATGTCTTAAAATCCATGCAATAGCCACTGCTGAATTAGTCACATCTCTTTCAGCTGCTATTCTATCTAAGACTATATTTAGTTCTGGAAACTTAGGATGGTCTAAGAATACGCCTTCAAAAAATCCATATTGGAAAGGTGACCATGGCTGAATAGTTATATCCTTTAACCTGCAGTACTCTAATACGCCACCGTCATAATCAATAGAAGGCGCATGCTTCATGTTCACATTAAACCCACTATCTATCATTCCTGTGTGCATAATACTAAATTGTAATTGGTTAATGATGAGCTTCTGGTCTACATATTTTTGTAAAAGTTCTGTTTGCACCTGGTTAAAATTACTTACCCCAAAGTATTTGACCTTACCACTCTTTGCTAACAGGCTGAAAGCTTCTGCTACTTCTTCTGGCTCCATAAGGGTATCAGGTCTATGTAATAAAAGCGTATCTACATAGTCTATATCTAATCTTTTCAAACTTCCCTCTACGGCTTCTAAAATATATTCTTTGGAGAAATTATACATGCCTCCTCCAATCCCGCATTTTGTCTGGATAATCATTTTCTCTCTTGGCACGTCAACTGTTTTCATTGCCTGCCCAAAGATTCTTTCTGACTCCCCTTTACCATAAATATCTGCATGATCAAAAAAATTAATCCCTGCTTCAAAAGCAGTTGTAATGAGTTTAGCTACTTCCTTCTCACTATTTCCTACTATTCTCATACATCCAAGTGCAATTTCTGAACCGCTTAATTCACTGTTTCCTATGTTGATATACTTCAATTTAACCCCCCCATTACTTCTATATTCTTATTATTCTTTCATTGTAGCCTATTACTCTCAATAAATATACATTATCCTTATATATTTATTGCCTCTATTTCTCATAATACTTAATTAAAGCCTGTGTCCCTAAATCACCTAGGTTTTTCTCATCTAATGCCTTATACATTTCAAGTACCTTATCTAACACTTCTAAGTCAAGTGAGACTTTTCCAGCTTCTTCTACTGCTATATTCATATCTTTGATATAGTGCTTAATAAAGAATCCAGGATCTAAGTCTTCACCTAGAATACGAGGTGCCATATGGGTCATCTGCCAACTTCCTGCGGCTCCCTTACTAATACTCCCTAGCATAGTCTCAACATCAAGTCCCACCTGTTTTGCATAAGTCATAGCTTCACACACACCTGCAATAGCTCCAGCTAAAGCAATTTGATTCGCCATCTTTGTATGCTGTCCATTTCCAGCCTTACCTTCATAAACAATATTCGTCCCTAAGCATTGCAAAATAGGCTCACATTGTTTAAATGCCTCTAGATTTCCACCTACCATAATAGATAACGTACCCTTTTGCGCACCAATATCTCCGCCAGAAACAGGCGCATCTAATGCGAATATTTGCTTTTTACTTGCTTCTTCATCTATTCTTTCTGAAATTTTAGGACTTGTCGTTGTCATATCAATCACATAAGCCCCCACCTTACTATTTGCTATAATCCCAGATTCTCCAAAATAAACTTCTTCTACATCCTTTGGATAACCTACTATTGTCATAATAACTTCTTTATTTTCTACGCAAGTTTTAATATCCTCGCACCATATAGCACCCTCTTCAATCACATCTAAGACCTTCGCCTTTGTACGAGTAAAGATTGATACTTCATACCCATTTTTCATGAGATTTCTCACCATAGATTTACCCATGACACCTACACCAATAAAAGCAATTTTTTTCATGACATTCTCCCTTCAGAAACACTTATTATGATTTATTATAGCTTTCTCATGACAATAATACAATATCTCTAAAAGTCTCTTCTAATGATTTTATATAACCTCTAACTATACTTAGACTAAGATATATTAAAAATTATACTACATAATTTTAATAACTACGTTGACTAGTTATAAAAATAGTAGTAGTATGTGTTTATACAATTGACTGAAAAAAGCACTATTCACATAAACAGATTATTATAAAAAATAGTAAAGGATGTGTTAAATTATGAATGAACAGAAAATCGCTCTTTTAGTCGATTCCTGTACCGATGTTCCTAAAGATTTTATTAGCAAATATAATATGTATGTTGTTCCACTTAAAGTCATCTACAAGGATAAAGAATATACTGATGGTGTAGATATTACTGCTAACGACATCTATGCTAGATTACCTATTGAGATCCCAACTACTTCATTACCAGGGACTGATGAAATCACAAATACTCTAGATCAAATCAAAGCGGATGGCTATGAAAAAGTGCTTGCCGTTACTATTTCTAGTGGACTTAGTGGTACTTTTAATTTTATCAGCCTTATTGCAAAAGAATATGAAGGCCTAGATACTTTTGTTGTGGATACCAAAAATATTGGTATTGGTAGTGGCTTTGCGGCTATTCAAGCTGCACAGTGTATCGAACAAGGCATGAGCTGGGAAGAACTTACAGAGACCATTTCTGAGAAAGTAGTTAATACCAAGGTATTCTTCTGCGTTTCTACTTTAGAATATCTTACAAAAGGTGGACGCATTGGTTTAGTTGCCTCTATTACGGGTAATTTATTAAACCTCAAGCCTATTATCTCCTGCAACGAAGATGGTGTTTATTACACTGTAGCCAAGGTGAGAGGTAGACATCAATCTTTACAAAAAACTATTGATTTAGTAGCTGAATTTGCAAATACAAATAAGCGCTATAACATCGCTTTAGTTCACGGTAATGCTCAAGAAGAAGCCGATAATCTCAAAGAACTCCTTATGGCTAAATTACCATATGCCAACATCTTTGTAGAAGGACAAATTAGTCCTGCATTAGGGGTACATACAGGCCCAGGTCTTATTGGTATAGGCATTCAGCTTATCACTGATTAACAAAGTTATAACCCATATAAATAAGCCCCCAAATCTACTCTCTTCACGTAGTATTTTGGGGGCTTATTTTTTATTTAATACGTCTTAAATCTCATTACTTAATCTATCTACTAACTACCTACCAGAACTTCTTCACCTGTACTATGCAAACGTAGGCAGCTTCTTTTCTAGAAATCTCATATTCCTTTACTACCGTATACTGTTTTCTATTCCTGATGCTACTATGAACAAGTTCTTTATTCCGTGTGTACATAATAAGCGTTGCTTTATCTTTTAATAAGTCTGATGCCTTCTCAAAGAATCTCTCATAGAGCACTTCAATCTCATCTTCTGTTTTTCTACCCATACGCGTCGGCATATTGGTAAAGATTTCATCAAATAAATATTTATGGGTAAAATCAAAAAAGTCCTTGTTGATGAAATAAATATCTGTATTATCTAAATCTACATTTTCTATGGCGCCATCTATAGCCTCACCAAAGATATCTACACCATACATTACCTTTGCTGGAACTAATTTATTACGCTCAATAAGCATTGTTCCCACACCACAGAATGGATCTAATACATCTGCATCTTCTTTTAAGTAATCCTTTGTAAGCTCTGCAATAAGTGCTGCATTAACAGGATGAATACTTGCTGAAACAGCATTCTTTCTATATTGGAACCTTTCATCTTCTATGGTATAAAGTCTAATCAAGACATTGAATAAACCATCTTTACCTTCAACAAGTCTAATCTCTACTTCATAGTTAGATGTTGAGTTAATAAGCTCTCTTCCTGATACTCTCTCAAGCTCAGATGCCATCTTCTTGGCAAAAGTACTTTTCTTGTCTAACTCCATCTTGCTTTTTATTTCTATTCTAAAGTAATAAGGATATTCTCCTTCATGTCTTACCTTTAGGAAATCTAATAATCCTCCCTCATAAATGGCCTTCGCCACAGCTAGTGGGTCATTTGCTACTTTAGTTACTTTTGGCAAATGAAATAGAATATTAGAATAGGTTCTAATATTCATAATTTCTCTAAGGTCTTTCGTTCTAACGATTACCCCTGCATTAAATACCTCTGCACTACCTTTTTTAATCTGATCTAATGTGACTTGTTGATGATTTCTATTGGTTAAAAGAATTAAATCAGATAATTCATTATATCCAATAAATTTATGTGTACTAGGTTTTTCTAAAGTAATCACCATCTCTGTTAAGATTCTAGTTTCTTCATTAATGTGTTTAAGACTATTTTCTTCAAATATATGACTTGTTAAGAAATCTAATCTCTTCTTAAGTTCCCCTAGTAAAGAACGGTAATCAAATTGACGTATTGCTACAAGATAATCACTTTTCACAAATAATTTATCCTCTTTTTGATACGCCTCATATAACTTATTCATAAACTCTGGTATAGCTAATTCACCCATTATTAAAGCTATATTTTTACGTGTTTTTGCATCCTCTGCTTCTAATAATGCGTATAAAACACTATATTCACCTGATAAATTATCTAAAAAGATTGTTATATTATTTTCTTCTTTTAACTCTTTTCTTAATGCTATGAGGTTTTTTCTCACATCTTGCTCATTTACTATATTTTGATAGATACTTTTAATCATTATTTCTCCTTATATCTTCACGAACGTATTTTGTCCTTTGTCACATAGACAATCATGTTACTTAATCTATCATCTTTCTTCAGATTAGGCAACTATTTCTCCTTATTATTATTCTATATTTACATAGCTATTCAGATAAAAAAAGACCTTAGTCCTATTTATTATAAAATTGACTAAGATCTTCTTATTTAGAGACTTATACTTTTAGCCCAATTACTCTGCTTCACCCAACATATAGTGCTTGGAGTCATAGCAAGTATGTAACATTTTTTCAGCTAGTTCTGAAAGTGGCTTACCATAGAAACTTTCATAGACTTCTTTGATTTCTGGATTATCATGACTATTTCTTAGCGTCATACTATTATCTTTATAATATAGCCCTGCAATACGCTTAAATCTAATTAAATCAGTTACCTCTAGCGTTGTTTTAGGTTGCCCTCCACCGCTA
>JAVVPO010000001.1:100174-129223 GCA_036655715.1 Cellulosilyticaceae bacterium
AGGTCCCAGCTTCCATGCCAAACTCTTCTCCTAAAGCTACACGTACAGAAGGTGAAGTACTAAAAATCACAATTTCTTCATTTCTTTTAATAGCTGGATTATCTAATTCAATAGGAATTCTTATGTCTGTAAATAGATGATTCATACTTTTTTCTCCTTTTTTGCTTGAAATTTTATGGATAATAATTATTATCTAGCTAGTATATTATTTTAATTTAAAAAAATTCTATACTATTTATTATTTAAAATCTATAATAATTTATTCCTCAAAAAAATATTGTTGTTAATTTTAAAGAAATTTATTATAATATTTTTATAATATTAAAATTATTCTTTATTTTACTACTACCTCGGAGGTATTCTTATGAACCCATTTTTTCAAAAAGGACAAACTGTATTATTCCAAGGCGATAGCGTTACAGATTGTGGGCGTGATCGTGAAGATCCTAGTTCCCTTGCATTAGGTTATCCTAAAAAAGTTGCCCAAATCTACCAAAACCTATTTAAAGACAATGAGATCACCTTTATTAACAAAGGTATCTCAGGTAATCGAACATCCGATTTACTTGCACGCTATGATGAAGATTTTAAAGACATTCAGCCTGATTTTGTTTCTATTCTCATCGGTATCAATGATGTATGGCGTAAATATGATAGAAATGATCCTACAAGCCCTGAAACCTTTAAATCCAATTATACAAAACTACTTTCTGATATCAAAGAAGATATGCCGCTGGCCAAAATCATGTTGATTGAACCTTTTGTTCTTCACTCTTTACCAGAAAGAGCAACTTGGCATGAAGATTTAGATCCTAAAATCCAAATAGTAAGAGAACTCGCTCGGGAGTTTGCAGATTATTATCTACCTATGGATGGTATTTTCGCCAATCTTTGTACTCATAACTATACGCCTCATGAGTTAGCTCTAGATGGTGTGCACCCAACGGATCTTGGGCATAGTGTCATTGCTTATGAATATTTAAAACTTCTTGGTATTATCTAACGTATATAGTGCATACTATTTATAACCATTCAATTTATCTTTACTTCATTTTAAAATAAGAAGAGCGATTACATTTTCTCATGTAATCGCTCTTCTTATTTTAAATAGCTATAGCGTATCATTTTTTATTCTTCTTCAAGAATCACATATTCCCCTAATTCTTTAAAAAGTTCTTTGGTATTCGTTCCATCTTCTAAGACCAAAAACAAATCTTCATTTAGACTTAAAGCAAACATACCTAAGATAGATTTGGCATCAACCATACCACTCTTACTATGAATCCAAATATCAAAAGAATAAGTTGAAACAATTTGATTAATCTTTTGGATATCTATAATGTTTTTTACTTTAATACCTATCTTCACACTGTATTCCCCCTATCATAAAAGTATTGGCTAGCTTTTATTGTATCATAGCCAAAATAATTACAAGTATGAAAAATACTCTACTTTTGTGTGATTTTTTGCTATTCTTTCCCAGCTATCTCATCAAGGTAATCCCTATGCTCAATTAATAGGGATGATTTCATTATCGTTTCATCTAACTCCTTGATTTCTCTAATCCAATCATGAATAACATCTTCTGTTTCTTTAAAAACAGTAAGCTTTGCTTCGATTGAAGCTTTATGCTCTTTTGCGAGTTCAGCTGTTTCTTCTAATTCTATATGAGCCGCTACATTTGCAGCAAGGTCTTCTTTTAACTCATATAAATTTTTAGAAAGCTCTACATACTCTTCTAATCTTATTTTCTCTTTTTTATGATTAATCGTTTTTTCATCTCTCCAAAGCTCTAGCTGAGCAATAAGCTCATCTAATTTTCTTAGATCGCCTTTAAACAATTCATAATCTTCTTCTTCATTCCAGTTTTGATTCATGTTATATCTCCTTAAGTTTTAAATCTTACTCTTTAGATTATACCTTCTAAACGCTTGTTTAAAAAGCTTTATTTCTATAGATTCTTCATTTCTATATAATATCTTAATCTTCTTTTATTATAATCCTTTTATTCATCTTTATCTCATTACTATAAATATTTACTACTTTTATCTTCAGAGTATTGAATAAGCAAACCACCCACTATATAATGAGGGATAAGATACAAGTATTATTCTCACTTTATATTTAATTTTGAAAGGGGTTTCTCTATGAATTGGTTGAAAAAAATTATGTATGGTAGATATGGTGTGGATCAGTTATCGATTGCACTACTCATCTCTTCCATCATATTATCACTTCTTATCTCGTTATCTACCTCGCTACTTAATATACCTTTTCTATCTCTACTTATTTATATACCACTTATTGCCTGTTACTTTAGGATTTTTTCCAGGAATATTTCTAAACGGCAACAAGAGAATTTTAAATTTTTAAGATACTGGAGTCCTATAAAGACTTGGGGAAATAAAAAAATAAAGAGAATTAAAGGGATGAAAACCCATAAATATTATAAATGTCCTGACTGCTCCAAAACATTACGCGTTCCAAGGGGCAAAGGTAATATACGTATCACTTGCCCTCAGTGTAAAAAATCATTTAGTAAAAGAACCTAGTAAAATAGGCTTAATGTTTGAAAACATTAAGCCTATTTTTTATTCTACAATATGAATTTTCATCATATTTGTAATTTGTTTTTTCACATAAGGTAATCCTGCTGTGATAATAACAAGATCATCTTTTTTAATTTTATTTTTTTCTTTAAGTATTTTAATTGTTTCACTAATCACCTGTTCTACATTATCTTGTTTCTTAAATAAGATAGGCTCTACCCCACTATATAATAGAACAGTTCTTTGTACTTGTTCATTGTTTACAAATGCATAGATAGGTGCTTTAGGTGTGAACTTAGATACCATTCCCGCAGTAAATCCTGAAGCTGTTGGGCAAATAATAGCTTTTGCATTTAAGTCATGTGCAGAACTACAAGTTGCATAGCTTACAGTATCTTCTATACTTAGTTCTTTATACTTTGATTTTTCTCTAAGTATTGAACTATATTTTCTTGCATGCTCTGTAGCTTTTGCTATATCACTCATATGCTTAACTGTTTCAATAGGATACTTTCCAATGGTTGTTTCTCCAGATAACATAACAGCATCTGTTCCATCATAAATAGCATTGGCAACATCTGTTACTTCCGCACGTGTAGGTACTGGGTTATTAATCATAGAATCTAACATATGTGTCGCTGTAATAACAGGTTTTCCAGCACTATTACATTTTTCAATAATCTTCTTTTGAACAATTGGCATCTTACAAGTTTCTATTTCAACTCCAAGGTCTCCTCTAGCTACCATAATCCCATAAGATTCTTCTATAATCTCATCTAAGTTATCAAGTGCTTCTTGGCACTCAATCTTAGATATAATCTTAATATATTCCGCATCATGCTCTTTTAATATTTCTTTAATCTGTCTAACACCCTCTGCACTTCTTATAAAGGATGCCGCAATAAAATCTACTCCATTTGCGATACCAAATTCAATATCCTTAATATCTTTATCTGTAATAGCGGGTAAATGTGTTTTGATACCTGGTACATTAACCCCTCTTTTATCTTTTAGATTGCCTCCATTTATAACTTTACATAGAATATCTCTATCTTCTATTTTTTGTACTTGTAATTTAATAATACCATCATTAATAAGAATTATATCCCCACTCTTTACATCTTTAGGTAATAACTCATAGGTAATACTACAAGCCTCGGTTGTTCCTTCAATATCTCTTGTTGTTAAAGTAAATTCTCCGCCTTTAACTAGTGTAATCTCCCCACCTTTAAAGGTTTTCGTCCTTATTTCAGGACCTTTTGTATCTAATAATATGGCAATAGGTAGGCCTGTTTCTTCTCTATAGGCTTTAATCATTTCTATTCTTGGTAATTGTTCTTCACATCCACCATGTGAAAAATTTAACCTTGCAATATTTAATCCATTCTTTACTAATTTCGCAAATACTTCTTTAGATTCACTAGCAGGCCCAATTGTAGCAATTATTTTTGTTTTTTTCATGTTTATACTCCCTTTTACACTTTTGTTTAACATTATTTTCATACTTTTATGTCTATATAATATCACAAATATTTTAATATGTCTTTAATATTATCTATAATTGTATTTATCTTATCATATTATTGTCTTTTTTTTAACTATTCAAATATATTCTTATTATCTCATTTATATGTCTTGAAATTTTGCTATATTCATTAACTTTTATTTACATTTAGAATAGGCTTGGTTAAAATAGGTCTATACTATACTAAGATTACTATTCACTTAATCTACACCTAAGGAGGTAAAAGATGGTAGAAGTCTTGGAGGATCTTAAAAGTACTAATATTTTACACAAAAAGAATGTCAGTGATTTAAAGTCAACCATTGAACAGAGATATCCTAATTCTTCTTCTGAATACAAGGCTAAACTCTTTGCCCATGCTATTCATAAAATAATTGATCGTAATATCTCTCATTTTGATAAAGACCTACAACCCCATATAAAGAGTAAACTCTTACAACAAGTTATTAAAAAAGATATATTTGACATCACAGCTTATGACATCTTTGAAGTCTGTAGCTCTCTCCAAGTTTCTAATGAACATTATTTTGAGAATTTAACCACTTGGATTAATACAACACAATCTACTGCTTTTTCAAAAGAGCAAGTCTGTGAGTTACTACATGCTCCTAAGCAGACTTTGCCCGTAGTAAAAGACCCCACTATCTTAGAAGATACACTTGTAATTGAATCTCCACCCCCATTAACAACTACTATAGCGCCTATTTCTTCTAGGCATTATTTATCCCATATTTTAAGTCATTTAAAGATTCGTCCAGGGCTCCTTCTATTAACGCTCATTATAATTATAGCTGCGCTCATACAGATTCAGAGTCCCTATAAGAGTTCTGCTTACTCCGAGGCTGCCTCTGCATCACCTCATATGGCTCTATCAGAAGATGCTCTTCCTATCCGCTCTTCTGAAGATTTATTAGTTGGTCCAGATAATCATTTACAAAATCACTTGCAATACAAAGAAATTAATGAAGAAACTTTATCTGATTATTTAACGGGCAGAGGTTCACTCTTAGTAGAAGAGCCTTACTTTAATAGTATTATTGATATCGCTCGGGATTTTAATATTAATCCGCTTTTGATGTTTGCTATTACAGGACAAGAACAAGGCTTTGTGCCAAAGAGTAATCCTCAAGCTGAGTCTATTGTGAATAATCCTTTTAATGTTTTTGGTAGTTGGCAAGATTTTAATACAGATATTAAAGATACTTCTAGTATTGCTGCACGTACTATCCTTAATTTAAGTAAAGGTTGCCCCGAGGACGAAGACCCCATTAAGTGGCTCAACAAACAATATGCTGAAGACCCTAACTGGCATGTCGGTGTCTCTCAGATTCTAAATCAGCTTGAAGATATAGCTGGTCAATAGCAAACAAAAAAACAATAGCTATCTCCTATTGGAATAGCCATTGTTCTTTTTGTTTATCTATTTTAGGTTAATTACTCTTCTCCAACACCTTTTTACACATAGACCACAACGTATACACCTATCTTGGTGGATAATATAAGGCGCACCTTTACTGATACAGTGTTTGGGGCAGACCACTTTACACGCCCCACAGCCTGTACACTGCTTATCAATGATATAGTCTTTTTGAAAATCACTTATCTTACTGCGCATCAAAATCTATGTGAATGATGCCTTCTGATGTGTTAATATTGATGTATGATAAGTTGAAATCATCACTCATTACATCAATTTTATATTCAAAGAATACATCATCTTCAACCTTTGACATAAAGATATAGCTTCCGTTTTCTTTTCCTTCTATCTGATCACATATTTCATCATATATTTCGCTACCACTTACAGCCCCTGTATAGCCTGCTGTTTTGATTTTTTCTTCTATAAATGCATATAATGCTTCCATGTTCTACCTTCTTTCATCTATTTCTAAGCTATAGTCTATCGTTAATCGCCCTAGGTTGTCAACTCCTATTGCATTGTTAAAAATAATACCTTGCTATACTACTTAAAATAGGCAAAAGGCCTAGAAATGAACTATCTCTAGACCTTTTGCCTATTTTACCCATGCTATTTTTATCGGGTCTACCAAGTATACTTTTACGTCATCTTATAGGATGTGTCTATTCACTCCTTATAAGCATTAAGACTCTCCTTATTAGATGCGCCCCTCTGATTGGTATGCTTTAAATATCTCTATGATATAACTTAATGTCGCGAAATCTTTAGTTATATCTCTCTTCATCATTCTAAATCCTTTTATTAAAGTTCTTTCATCAAATCGCTCAGATAATATCATCATGCTAATAGGATTAATTTTTCCTTCTTTAGTATCTAATACACGTGCAAATTTAACAAACTCATTATCTAACATTTTCTCTACAACACCTTCAAGCGCATTGCTGATCTCTAATGCTGGCATTTCATCAAATACCTTCACATCTTGAGTAGATAAATCTAAGTTCAGTGCTTTACCTAAATCAGTTCCTACAAAAACAACATTTTTAAATGTTGCTCCTTCAAAGTCTACACCTTCTAGGTTTACTGAATCAAATATTGTATTTTCAAATTGTGCTTGTTTAAATCTACTATTTTTAAGATTTGCTGCAACAAACTCTGCCCCATCAAATTTGTTTTCAAAAAAATTACAGGCTTTAAATTGTGCTCCTCTAAAACTTGCATCACTAAAATCTGAATTTGAGAAATCACAATTATAGCAATTACTTCTTCTTAAATCTTTGTTTTTAAAATCTGAATTTATTTTTTTTCTGTTACTATAATTAATCTGGTCATTTGCTCTCTTACTTATTGCCATATTTTCCTCCAGCTAAAATAGATTCTATTTTAGTCTACTTTTCTTATTTTTATATGATAGTTTAGAAGCAATATATTTTCTAGGCCCTGAAAAAGACAAAACTCCTATATCAAAAGATACAAGAGTTTTTTCTGCCGCTCACTATTTTTCTTTTATCCTTATAGCATAGCATATATCCATCATTATAGCAATTTATTTAGTGGTATTTGCTAATAGAACTTAGCTATTTATACTCTTTTGAAATATTCCTATACGCATGTCCACCGTCACACTCAGTGATTCATATAAGTCAAGTGCCTGCCTCTTTTCGGCGCTTGTTCTCCAGTAATGAGGCGTCATCTTTAATAAACTTAGTATTTCTTCTTTTTCTAGCATCATATCAAAAGTCATATTGCATTCTTTGATGTAGTCAATATCATCTGTTTCCATCTGATAAACTTCACTCTCTTTGAAACTTACTTCAGAATAAATAATATTCCTAAGTTGTATTAAATGATTAGGTCTTGGAAGTACTCTAATGAAAAATCCATTATCACTTAATACCCTTTTACACTCTTCCATCTCTATAGGACTAAATACAGAAAACATACAATCTACAGACTCATCTCCTACTGGAATATGGAAGTTATTCCCCACCATCCAAGTACACTCTGAATCTGTTTTTCCTGCATATTTAATAGCTTCTTTAGAAACATCTATGCCATAGTACTTTGCCTTGATATTTTTTTTATCGTTACTTTTCTTTAAATTTGTTAAATAGTAGCCTTCCCCACAGCCTATATCCATAATACTTATAGGATCTGCTCTATCTTTTGGCAGACACTTCGCGATAAGCTCATTAATCTGCTCTGATAAGGGTCCATAAAATCCCCTATTTAAAAAGTCTGCTCTTGCTAGAACCATCTCTTTAGAATCTCCTGGATTCTTGCTTTTTTTCTGATTGCTCATTAATAAATTGACATAACCTTCTTTGGCTATATCATAAGTATGTTTATTGTCACATCTATACATTCTATTAGGAGCATCTTTAATCAATCTACTTTTGCAAACTGGGCAAAGTAGTAGGGACTCACTAAATTGTTCTTTCATATTTTACCATCCTTTTTATATGCCCTACAACAGGGTTTTATCTTTCATGTAATCTTTTCTTTATATTCATTATACCACTAGATGACGTGATTAACCTCTTTTTTCTAAGCAAAAAAAATCCAGACTCCCCTAAATGGTTTTGTCTGGACTTGTGATAACTTACTTATCTAAGACATGAGAATCATGTACATATTATCCTTTAACAGCTCCTGCTGCTATGCCTTTAATAATATATTTTTGACAGCTTAGATAGAATATGACTATAGGTAAAATAGCTAACACTAACATTGCCATCATGGCTCCCATATCAATAGAGCCATATCCACCTTTCAGATATTGAATAGCAATAGGGACTGTCTTGTAATCTGTTCCAATAATTAAATTAGGTAGTAAATAGTCATTCCATATCCACATGGTATTTAAGATCGCAACAGTTATAGCTGTCGGCTTTAATATAGGCAGGACAATTCCAAAGAATGTTTGAAACGGATTACATCCATCAATTAGCGCCGCTTCTTCTACATCAATTGGAATGGACTTAATAAATCCGCAAAACATAAATACCGATAATCCCGCACCAAATCCTAAATAAATGATAATAAGCCCAAAAGGATTATCTAAGTGCAACATATTTGCCATTTTAGTCATTGTAAACATGACCATTTGGAAAGGTACAATCATTGAAAAGACAAATGTATAATATAAAGCTGTTGTAAACTTATTTTTTACCCTTGTAATAAACCATGCCGTCATAGAAGTAAATAATACAATGGCAATAACTGAAAATACTGTAATAAACAATGACCACCCAAATGCTTGTATAAAGCCTGTTTTAGTAATACCATTGATATAGTTATTAAGTCCTGTAAATGTCTGTGCTACAGGTATTGCAAAGGGCATATCACTAATATAAAATTTTCCTTTAAATGAATTCATGAGTACAATAAGAATAGGGGCTAGAAATAACAGAGCTAATAAAGCTGTTAAAGTAAATAAAAAAACATTTATTCCACTATTCTTGTTGGCAGTATCTTTTTCCATTAATGCTCTACCTCCCGACTTCTAGTAAAGATAAGTTGAGGTATAGATATAAGTGCTACCAAGATAAAGAATATAACCGCTTTTGCCTGACCTACACCTTCCCATCCTACTCTTCCATAGAAAGTATTGTAAATATCCAAGGCTAGCATAGCCGTCTTGTTAGAAGGCGCTCCTGCCGTTAGTGCTAAGTTCTGATCAAATAACTTAAAAGCATTAGATACTGTTAAGAATAAGCAAATGGTAATAGAAGGCATAACTAATGGAATGGTTATACTACGTAAAACTCTAAAAGGTGATGCCCCATCAATTTTTGCTGCTTCAACAATGGTATCTGGGATATTTTGAATCCCTGCAATATAGATAATCATCATGTATCCAATAAGTTGCCAATTTATCAATATGATTAATCCCCAAAAACCATACTCTGGTTTGTATGTAAGCGTTACTCCAAATTGTTGTAGTATTCCATTTAGAATAAGCTGCCAGATATAGCCTAGTACAATCCCGCCTATTAAATTTGGCATGAAAAATACTGTTCTAAATAAATTGGTTCCTTTCATTCCTCTAGTAAGTAATAATGCTAATAAAAAGGCAAATAGATTAATGGTAATAATGGCTACTACTGCAAACTTCGCGGTGAACCACAGTGCATTTAAAAAGTCCTGGTTAGAAAAGGCCTTAATATAATTGGATAACCCCACCCATTTAGCATCTGTAACTGTCGTAAACTCTGTAAAAGATAACCCTATCCCCATGATAAAGGGAATTAAAAAGGCTATTAAAAAAGCTATAGCTGTAGGTAACACAAAAAACGGAAAATATTTTTTGAGTGTTTTTTCCATAAATTTTCCTCCTCAAATGATATTTAGAAAATTTATTTTGCTTTTGCTGCGCTTTCTTTTGCCCAAGATTCTTTAACGATTTTAGCTACTTCATCCCAATTTTTTTGACCTTGTGCATATTCTAAAAGTGCATTACCAAAATCATCTTTGAATTGCTCACTTGGGAATCCTGCAAATGTCCATGGTACAGATGTAACATCTTTTTCCATCCATCTTAATACTTCTTTTGCTAATGGATCAGATGGCTTTTCATTCTCCTCAAATGTATTAAATGGTGCAATAAACCCTAAATCATTTGTTACATAAGATTTTCCTGTTTCACTTGAGAATAACCACTCTAAGAAAGCAACTGACATATCTTGTTTTTCCTTAGAAATTTTACCATTGATTGCAAAGTAGTTTTCTGTTCCAATACATAATCCTTGTGTTTCTTCTCCTGGCATACCTGTATAGATTGGTAAGTATTTGATGTCATCTTCACTTACAACATTGCCCTCTACGCCATTAATCTGTCCCCATGCCCAGTTACCATTTTGAACCATTGCTACTTGGCCTAATGCAAACTCAGCCATAGAATCATCTACTGATTTACTACCTAGAAGTCCTGGCTCTGAAGCAGAGTTCTTGATGTATAGATCAAATATATTTTTGTAATTTTCTTCATATGTAAAATCAATAGCTGTTGTTCCTATACTCGCTAAAATAGTATTATCATACTCTTTATTTTCTAAGAATTCATAGTAAAAAGGTACGTTAGCTAAGTGAGTTTGCCATCTCCATTGTTCTCCACTTCCTAGTGAAGTAGATGAAAATACACCTTTAATACCTAATTCATCTTTATGTTTAGTCATATCTTCTGCTACACTTGATAGCATTTCGAAGTTTGTAATTTCTTCTGCTGAATTAATAGCAACTAATTTATTAGGTAATGCAAAGTATTTTTCCATGATTGCATTGTTATAGATAATACCATAACCTTCAACAACGTAAGGAATACCATATACCCCATCCCCATTTGTTACAGCTAAGCTTTGATCAGATAAATAGCTATATAGTTTGGTATCTTTTAAATCTAAGCAATAATCTGCCCATGCACTATAGCCTACTGGTCCGTTAATTTGAAAAATAGTTGGTGCTTCTGATTTAGACATCTCTGATTTCAAAGTTGTTTCGTATGAGCCACTAGCAGCTGTCACAACTTTAACTTTAACCCCTGTCTCTTTGAAATAATCATCTGCAATTTTTTCATAAACTTCTGCAATTTCAGGTTTGAAGTTTAAAAAATAAATCTCTTTTGCCTCTTCTTTTGTTCCACACCCTACCATAGAAAAGATCATTAATCCACTTAAAAGTAGCCCCAACATTTTTTTAATTTTCATACGCTTAACCCCTCTTTACATTTTATTATGATTTTTTATTAAACGCTTTTACTAAAATGTCTTACCCTTAACCCCAAGCCGGTAACGTTACCAATTTATATAATAAATGTTACCACATTTGTATTTATTCCACAAGCTTTTTTTATACTTTTATATAATTAAATTATATTTTCAGTTTTAATTTTATTATTTCATATAATTATAACTAAAAATAAGCTTAATCATCTGTTACTATTTACAATGCAAAACATTTTAATTTTTATCATGGTTCTACGTATTAGTAAATACTTGCTTTGCAATAGATAATGCCTCTTCAAAAACTATATGCTCTTCATCTACTAATATTCTAATAAATTCAGGAATAGCATGTATTGACATTTTTTGAGCCATAAGCAATAATCGGCACATTCTATTTGCTGGCCCTCTACAATCCTTTGGGTGAATAGACCATTGCTAATAAGCCATCTTATTTTGCTTATACGTTTCTTCTGTCTTTTCCCAGTTATCTACAACCCCTTCAAGAAGTGCTGAAGATAAGCTGTTCCAGACTTAATAGGGCGCCGCTTTTTCTAGAGATTTCCCATACTTCACTTTACAATATTTTTTCATGTTATCTTGCAATTCTTGTTTATTCATCATATTATTTGCACCTTCCATATAACTTTGTCAACGTATAAAGTTTATTAGCTAGTTCCTCAGTTAACACTCCTTCTTCCATACGCCACTTCCAATTACTCCCGAGTGTAGATGGATAATTCATTCTTGCTTCATTTCCAAGATCTAATACATCTTGCATCATCGTAATAGCCACATCGCCCACGCTACTCCATGCTCCACGTATAAATCCCCACGTTAGTCCTTCTTCCGGTGTTAATCTAAGATAATGCTTAGCATGTAAGATATCTTTTGCATCCCCAGTTGTCTCCATCCATCCTTTTATAGTGTCATTATCATGAGTCCCTGTGTACACCATACAATGACTTTCATATGTATGTGGTATATAGTCACTTTCTTCCCTTTCATCAAAAGCAAATTGAAGTACTTTCATCCCTGGATATCCTGTAGCATCTCTAAAATCAACCACCTCTTGTGTTAAGTATCCTAAATCTTCTGCAATGATATTAACCTCACCTAGTTCTCTTTTAATTGCTTCAAACAGCTTAATTCCAGGCCCTTTAATCCATTTGCCATTAATAGCAGTCTCTTCACCATAAGGTATTTCCCAATAAGATTCAAACCCTCTAAAATGATCAATACGTATCATATCAAATAATTTGAGACTTTCTCTTATGCGCTCTACCCACCATGTATACTTTGTTTCTTCTAAGTAGTTCCAATCATATATTGGATTTCCCCATAATTGCCCTGTTTCAGAAAAAGCATCTGGTGGGCAACCTGCTACTACTATAGGATTTTTGTGCTGGTCTAATTTAAATAGCTCGGAGTTTGCCCATGCATCGCTGCTATCAGCCGCTACATAGATAGGAATATCTCCAATAATTTGTATACCAAGATTGTTTACATAGGTTTTTAAGGCATGCCACTGCTTATAAAATTCGTATTGAATAAATATCCAAAAATCTATTTCATCTGCTAGAGTTTCTTTGTAGTAGGCCATAGCCTTAGGTGTTCTTAGCTTAATCTCTGTATCCCACTCTTGCCAGCTTACTAAATTCATTTTTTCCTTAATGGCCATATACATGGCATAGTCACGAATCCAGTAAGCATTTTGTTTTTCAAAGTCACCTATTTCTTTCTCTAAGTAACCTTTAGAGCGTTTGTAAGCTTTCCGTAAAACTTTATATCTTTCATTAAATAATTCTTCATAGTCAACTTGTGTTTTATCATTTCCAAAGTTTATATCTGCTAAATCTTTCTCATCTAATAACTCATCTTTTACCAAAGTTATCAAATCAATGAAATAGGGATTCCCTGCGAAGGCTGAAAAGGCTTGATAAGGTGAATCACCATATCCCGTATGTCCTAACGGTAGAATCTGCCAATAGCTTTGCCCTGATTTATCCATGAAATTCGCAAACTTATAGGCTTCTTCTCCAAATGTTCCTATGCCATATGATTCAGGTAATGAAGAAATATGCATAATAATACCACTACTTCTTTTCATGTCTTATTCTCCTCTATCTTCGAAACCGTTATCGGAAACGTTTCTAATACCATATTATAAAAAAAAGGAGAGCTTTACAAGTATTTTATACAACTTAAAATATATTTGTATAAAATATTCTAATCTCTCACTCTCTTTTATCTATTATTACTCATGTCTTTACAAGATGCACCTTCTAGTAGTTTTGTTTCTAGTATCCTATGCTGATGCTTCTTTTGATCACTTAATATATCAAACAATAAATCTGCACTCATTTCAGCCATTTGTTTTCTAGGCTGCTTAATGGTTGTAATCGTTGGTGTATAATAATGCGCTATATCCATACCATCAAACCCTATGATTGATATATCTTCCCCTATTTCAAATCCACTGTCACTTACAGCTTTAGCTACGCCTATAGCCATTGTATCTGATATGGCAAAAATAGCAGTTGGCCTGTTAGTCTCTAAAAATTTCATAGTTTCCTTATAGGCTTTATCAACCAAGTAGTCTCCCATTAATACATTTTCATTTTTAAACTCAATTCCTCGTTCTTGCAGTGCTTTTTGATAACCTTGATATCTTGCAAAACTTGCCGCTTCGCTTTTGTCACAAATCATAATACAAATATCTTTATGACCCTTTTCAATAAGATACTGCACAGCCATATAGGCTGCCTGCTCATTATCAATATCTATGACAGAGAATTTATTCTTCACCTCATTTTCTTTTGGTAAGTTTATTGATGTTAAAATAATAGGAATATCTATTCCTTGAAAGGTATCTTCTTTCACCTTACTAAAATTCCCACCAAGGCAGATCATCCCCTGTAACCTTTTTTCTTTTATGAACCTTATAGTACTATCAATATCATTATCCTCTACCTCTGTGTGTTGCAAAATCATCATATAACCCATATGTTGAATTCTTTCACTTATTATATTAATCATTTCAGATAGAAATGGATTGAATATACCTTTAATTAAAACACCAATATTTTTGGTGTTGTTTTGTTTAAGTACTCTTGCACTATCATTAGGTATATAATTATATTCTTTAATCACATTTAATATATGTTCTCTTGTTTCTTTTTTTACGTCTGGATGATTGTTAACTACTCTAGACACTGTACTTACGCCTACCCCTGATATACGTGCAATATCTTTAATATTCATACGCTCCTCCTATTATCTAGTAATATTAACTATACCCTATTAATCTTTAAAACACAAACCCCAATTATTCCACTTATTCAAATATCTTTCTACTTTTTTAGCATTAGAAAAAGGCCTAGCACCTATGCTAGGCCTCCTGGTATGAACCCTCCTTATCTCTCATCACAACAAGCTTATTTTATAATATCTTGTTCTTCAAATAGACTAGAAACAGCGTGCTCATAATCATATAATTTCTGTGATTTATTAATTTTCTTTATATACTTTTCGTGATTAGAAAATGTTTGCTTCATATAGAACCATACTTCTTTCATTTTAAACAATACATTCCTATCACCAAAAAGTATACTTTGATAATCTTCGTAAATTTTATCATGAAAGTCTCTTAATACCTTTTTATCAAGTACACTCGTACTAGTGATATCATTTATTAGTCCAGGACTTGTGATAAGTCCCCTACCAAGCATGACTGTTTCTACAGTTGGAAAAGCATCTATAAATGCCTTATAATCATTAGCTGTGAAAATATCACCATTATAACCTACGGTATTCTTACTTAAAGCTAATCCATCTTTAAAAACTTCCATGTTCGGCTTATTTTTATAATAATCCTTTTGGATTCTAGGATGAATGATAAGCTCCTCCATTGGATATTTATTAAATATCTCAATCAATTTATAAAACTCTTCAGACTCATCCTTTCCTATTCTCGTTTTCACTGATATTTTCGCAACCTGCGCAGAAAAGATTTCATCTAAAAATCTATCAAGATCTTCTCTTTGTGAAAGGAATCCAGACCCTTTATTTTTTGAAACTACCGTACCAGAAGGACATCCTAAGTTTAGGTTCATTTCATTATATCCAAATTCCTTTATTTGCTTTGCTGTTCGAATAAAATCTTCTGCGTTATTCGTTAGAATTTGTGGAATGACAACGATTCCTTTGTTGTGCTCAGGCAAAATGTCCTGTAACTCTCTCGTTGTAAAACTCCCATGCTGATTGGCAGAAACAAAAGGGGTAAAATATTTGTCTACGTCGTTAAAGAAAGCTGCATGGGCATTTCTATAAATATACCCCGTCACGCCTTCCATTGGTGCGAAATAAAATTTCATCTATTAAATAGCTCCTTTGTATATCTAGTTATTTTCTGTTAGTTCCCTTACGCTATTATACAACAAAATCTTCTTCCATTCTCCTTTAAATAATAACTTAAATATCTATTTTCATATTCTTATAATAGTATTCTTTATCTCTATCATTAATCCCACGAAGGACGCGGCAAGGATTCCCCACAGCAACAACGTTGGCTGGAATATCTTTTGTCACAATACTTCCTGCACCAATAACAGTATTATCACCAATATTCACCCCAGGCAAAATGACAGCTCCTGCCCCTATCCAAACATTGTTTCCTATATGTACAGGAATATTATATTGCGCAACCTTTCTTCTAAGTTCTGGATCAATAGGATGTCCAGCAGTTGCAATTGTTACATTTGGCCCAATCATTACACTATCACCAATGAAAATGTCTGTATCATCTACTAATGTGAGATTGAAATTGGCATAAACATTGTTCCCCAAGTGTGTATACTTTCCCCAGTTCGCTCTAAGAGGTGGCTCGATATAACAATTTTCACCTACTTCCGCTAAAAGTTCCTTTAAAATTTTTTCTCGCTTTTCTCCTTCTGACGGCCTGATCTGATTGAAATCATATAATTTTTCCAAGCATTGTGTTTGCTCTACCATTAAATCATTATCATTACAGAAATACACCTTTTGACTTTGCATTTTTTCTTTAGCTGACATATTCTATCTCCTTCATATGTAATTAAACTTTTTTTAGTTAATTCTCTTAATCTTTATTTTATAGTAATATACAATATTGTTCAACAATTAAACTTTTTATCTGCTGAAGTCGGTCGATTTGGCAACTTCAAACCATTACACTTTCGCCGCGTGCATACTCCTTTTACTATGAAATGAAAGGCTTAGAGTTTCCCCTAAGCCTTTCATTTCATCTATCATTTGATTAATTTTCTTCTTTAACAAGTCCCTGCATCTGCTCTTTTATTTCTGGAGATAATGCATCTATCAAATAATTACGCTCTACTACTTGTTTATCTTGATACGCCTGCATCATGCTTTCATTAGCACGCTCTATTTCTTCCTTTAGTTCCCTAGCGGATAATAAAGTACATCCTTTTCCCCGAATGATAATCTGTACTAAACCATCTGATGTTGCTACTGTCACATGATACTTTGCCTCGTAGTCATGTACGAACTTTTCGATATAATGGTCTGCCGTTTGTGCTTCCTTGGTATATACCATATGAATATTATGATAATCGATAATTTCCTCACGATGCCCTAGCACACGATACGCATCAAATACCACAATGATCTGACATTTTCGAATCCCTTGATAGTTACTTAAGCAATCCAGTAGTTTTATTCTGGCACCATCCATATTATCTTCTGCAATATCCTTCAACTCAGGCCATGCAAAAATGATATTATAGCCGTCTACAAGAAGATACTCTTCTTTGCCTTGTCTTGGTCTACTTGTATAGGTAACAGGTTCATAATAACTTTCCCTGGCTGTTTTACTTTTTTTCCAAGCGGATTTCTCCCCTTGATTAGCATAAAAGGTTCTACTGATAATCTGGTCAATCTCTTCTAAACCAATCCAGCTCTCTTCTAGGGATGAGGATTGATTCTTCACTACTTCTTCTGATAACTCTTCTTTTTCTGGTTGCAAGCAACTTTCAATATGCATATAGTCTTTTACTTCATCCCAATTCACCAAAAATCCAGTGCCATGTGTACAAAATACAGAACCTGTTGGATTTTCTATATCTCTTTCAGAGTCATATGCAATACTATCTATGACTTCTTCTGCATTATGACAAGGTTCATAGCCTTTCAGGCTACAAAATAGTCTACCATGTCCTTTGGTATAGGCAACTACCTCTTTCTGATAGTTTCTCATAGTAACAACAGGGGCATTGCCTACAAGAACTGTCATCTCACCATCTGTTTGCAAAATTTCACATGTCCCACGCATTTTTTCAATATCGGTCATGGCACGTCCTACCATTTTTTCAGGAAGCTCTAGTTGAAAGGCATAGTAAGGCTCTAACAGTATAGATTTTGCCTGCTTTAAACCGTGACGCACTGCACGGTACGTGGCTTCTCTAAAGTCACCACCTTCTGTATGCTTTTTGTGTGCTCGCCCAGAGACTAAAGTTATCTTTATATCTGTAATGGCTGAGCCGGTGAGCACTCCTTTATGGGCTTTTTCCCCTAGATGGGATAAGACAAGCCTCTGCCAATTTTTTTCTAACACATCTTCACTACAGCCTAATTCAAACTGCAAGCCACTTCCTAACTCTCCAGGCTCCAATACTAAATGAACCTCTGCATAATGCCGTAATGGCTCAAAGTGTCCTACACCTTCCACTACATTTGCAATAGTTTCTTTATAAACAATCCTTCCTGAATCAAAGGCTACTGTAACACCAAAACGACTTTGTATAAGACTTTGTAAAATTTCGGTTTGTACTTCTCCCATAATTTGTGCCTGGATTTCTTGTAACACCTCATCCCAGACAATATGAAGCTCCGGCTCCTCTTCTTCAATCTGACGTAACTTAGGCAGCATCATTCTTGGGTCACAGCCTTCAGGAAGTATAATCTGATAAGACAATACGGGTTCTAATAAAGGTGTACCTGAAGCCCGCTCTATCCCAAGTCCTTCTCCTGGACTTGTTTGACTAAGCCCTATTACTGCACATACCGAACCAGCTTCTACCTCATTTACCGCTTCGAATTTCTGTCCTGAATAGATCCGAATCTGATTGACTTTCTCTTCCCAGAAGTGATTGGTTAAAGCATCTTTCACCTTAAGTCTTCCTCCTGTAAGTTTCATATAGGTGAGGCGATTTCCTTGTTCATCTCTAGCTATCTTAAATATTTTAGCCCCAAATGCTTCCGGATAGGATGGGGTCTTAGTATACTTTACAATCCCCTGTATAAATGCCTCCACACCTTCCAATTTCAAAGCTGAACCGAAAAAGCACAGAAATACCTTGCGCTCCTTGATGGCTTTTGTAATCTGTAAGGTTTTAATCTGTCCTGTCTCCAAATAGGCTTCCATAAGTGTTTCATCACACATGGCCAATTGGTCGTAAAAAGCTTCTGTTTCATCTTCTTCAAACGGAGTGCATCCATCATCTAGATGTTTTTTTAATTCTTCTATTAGTTTTTCCTTATCCGTTCCCTTTTGATCCATCTTATTGACAAATAGAAACACAGGTATTTCATACATAGCAAGTAATCGCCACAATGTCTGAGTATGCCCCTGTACACCATCTGCCCCACTTATTACTAAAATGGCATAATCTAATATCTGAAGTGTCCTCTCCATTTCAGCTGAAAAATCCACATGTCCTGGAGTATCTAATAAAGTAACCTGAGTCTCATTTACTTCAAATACTGCTTGTTTAGAAAAAATGGTAATGCCTCTTGCCTTCTCCAATTCATAGGTATCTAAATAGGCATCCTTATTATCTACCCTTCCTAATTTCCGAATTTTACCGCTTAGATAAAGCATACCCTCTGATAAAGTAGTTTTGCCAGCATCTACATGTGCTAATATTCCAATGACTAATTTTTTCATACGTTATTTCAAATCCTTCACTTTTGTTGTCTATTTCTTCTCTTATTCTTATCATACCAGTAAGTTAGGAATCTGACAATTTTCTTCAAAAAAAAGCGTTGACTTAGGCACAATTACCTAGTCAACGCACGTCTTTAATTAGAGCCATTCATCATAATGCTATTATTTTGTACTTTAGATTATACCCAGCTGATTTTTCGCTTCAGGTAAGCACCTTGAAAATGCTGAATAAAAATCCTCTCCGTCTTTTAACGTCACAGGGTAAAAGGTATCCAGTAAGTATTTATTCATCGCATCTAGCTCCTTGGCATCGCGTACAAACTTGAGCCTGAAAGTAAGTGCTTTTAACAGGCGATACCATGCCAAGATAAACGCCTTATTCTCCTCATAATTTTCAATGCCAATCCATTCTTTCACTTTCACTTCTTCTAGATTTGGTTTGACGCAGCCATCCACTTGTAAGAAATACTTGAAGCCATCTTCTTCATAGACTCTTCCAAGTGGAAATAAGCGGCAAATATTCGGGCGATTGCCATGTATTATGCATCTGTCTTCTTCATTTAAAAAGCTACAACGCTGAGAATCTCCTTGCATTTTTAAATGAGGCAACCATATTTTATTATTCTCACGTAGCTCAAGCTTATCTACTAGTAGTTTATCAAATGATATATTTAAATGGCTTACCATTTCATAGACATCAAACGGCGTCAGTACAACCAAATCCCCAACGCCATGACAACAGGCACTACAGCCGTTACAACCACAAGTACCTGCTTTTACCTTATCTTCCATGTCATACAGTCTTCCATCTGAAATGCCTTCTAATGTCTTTATTACCTTCATATTTTCTCCATTCTCATCCTATATCCTACGCTGATTATTTGTTAGGATATTATTTTCGTATCGCCCATCTCATCTTGGTACAGCGTGCTCTCCCATTCATATTACATTCTTCAGCAGAAGGTCTAATGACATCTGTTGCCACATCACTATAAACACCTTCCTTTAAAAGCCTTTTAAAGGATTTTTTTACAAGGCGATCTTCCCCTGAATGGAATGTTAAAATCGCTACGCGTCCACCTGGCGCTAGTACTTCTGGTAATTTTTCTAGGAATGCTTCTAATACTTCGAATTCACTGTTTACATCAATTCTCAAGGCTTGGAACGTTCTTTGACAAGACTTTTTAATTATTTTGTCCCTGTCTTGTTGTGGTAAAAATGCTAATGCTTGTTCAATAATATTACGTAAATCCGTTGTAGTCGTTATGCTTTTTCCTTTTTTCATTGCATTAATTACAGCTTTTGAAATCTCCACTGCATAAGGTTCATCCGCATTTTCATCTAGCATGCCTACTAATTCATTCAGAGAAATACCAATTAAACGCTCTGCTGCTGAAATGCCCTTTTCTGGATTTAATCGCAAATCTAATGGCCCATCAAATTTATAAGTGAAACCACGTTCTGGATTATCTATTTGCATAGAAGAAACACCAAGGTCAGCTAACATAAAGTCAAATTTCCCAACTTCACTAGCTACTTGATCTATATTGCAAAAGTTTTGAGGAATGATCGTTAATATTTCGGATCCGAATCCCTTTTCTTCTAGTCTTTTCTTTGTTTTTACAATCTCAATTGGATCTACATCAAGGGCATAAAGATGTCCTTGAGATTCCAAGCATTTAAGCATCTCCAGTGAGTGACCTCCATAGCCTAACGTAGCATCTAAGCCTACTTCACCTGGTTGTATTTTTAAAAACTCTAGAATTTCATTGACGCAAATAGAAATATGCATCCCTGCAGGTGTACTACCTTTTTGCTTTACCTTTTCAATTGTATCGCCATATTTCTCCGCTTGGAGCTCTTTATATTTTTCATTGAATTTTCTTGGATGGGTCCCTTTATATCTTACACGTCTTTTGTGTTGTTGCTCTTGGTTTTCCATAAACTCCTCTTTTCTACTCTATGCTTTTATTTTGCTACTGTATCTATTTCCTAAATCTAATCATATGTATTAGTAAATGTCAACCATCCTATTATGCCATTTATATACTCCTATTCCCTTTTACTGACACGATTCTTTAAAATGACATGATTGAAATTAGTCGTAAAAAGTGTTATACTACTACCTGTAAATTCAAAAGAATATCTTTACTAATAACGTATCTAAGAGCTTATTTTTATAGGCTCTTTTTTAATGATAAAGAGAGGTAATAATATGATAAAAGTTGATAACTTATCCTACTCATTTCCACAAAAGGATCTATATAATGAAATTTCATTTACATTAGAAGATGGTCAACACTGTGCTTTTATAGGTATAAGTGGTAGTGGAAAAAGTACACTGATAGATTTAATTATGGATCCAGAAAGATATATGTTCACTGGAGATTTAGAAATAACCCCTAACTGCAGAATCGGCTATGTCAGTCAGTTCTCTGAGCCCGAAAAAACAAAAGATATTACGGTATTTGAATATATCGGGGGCGAGTGTATTAAGCTCCAAAATGAATTAACAGCCATTTGTACTGAGTTGGAAACATCTTTAGATATCGATGCCTTACTTGAAAAGTACCAAGAAACTTTAGATACATTTGATGCAATAGGTGGAAATGATTTTGAAAGTAATATTAATAAGAAATTAAACTTAGCGGACCTCATGAAGCACAAAGATCTCATGGTATCCGAACTTAGTGGCGGCGAATTCAAACTTATTCAAGTCATTAAGGAAATGCTTACTAGCCCAGACCTACTCATTATGGATGAACCTGATGTATTTTTAGATTTTGAAAACATTAATTCCCTTAAAAATCTAATTAATTCTCATAAAGGAACACTACTCATCATTACGCACAACAGATATCTCCTTAATCATTGCTTTAATAAAATTATTCACCTTGAAAATATGGAGCTTCAAGAATTTGATGGCAGATATATTGATTATAACTTCTCACTTCTTGAAAAGAAAATTGAGTTACAAGAATTAGCTACTGCTGATACTGAAGAAATTGAGCGAAATGCGATTTTAATTGATAAGCTCAGAGGTATCGCAACAGATGATTCTGATCCTGCTAGAGGGAAATCCCTAAAAGCCCGAGTTAAAATTCAAGAGCGATTAGAAGCTCGTAGAATTAAAGCGCCATTTGTCTATATTAAACAACCAGATATCCGTTTAGCTACAGATCATGCAATAGAAGAAACCACTGCTCTCACAGTTACTGATTACAGTGTTGCCTTTGATGATATTCTTCTAGAAAATGTTAACTTTGAGATTAAATCTACTGACAAAGTAGCCCTTATCGGTTCAAATGGTACTGGCAAAACAACTTTACTCAGAGCCATATTTAAAAACGCTCATGATTCTATTCGTTTTAATGAAGACATTGAAGTAGCTTATTTATCTCAAGTTCAAGGTGAGATGCTAGATGAATCTAATACAATATGCGGAGAATTCTTAGATGCTGGGTTTAAAAATTATCAAGACATTATCTCCTATATTGCAACTTATGGTTTCGAGGAAGAAGTTCTTAACCAAAAAATAGGATCTTTATCTGGCGGGGAAAAAAACATCCTCCAACTAGCTAAAGTTTCTGCTAGTAAAGCAAATATGTTACTTCTTGATGAACCGACAAGTCATTTAGATACTTATTCACAACTTGCTCTAGAAAAAGCCATAGAAAACTATAATGGCGCAATTCTCATGATTTCTCATGATTTCTACTCTATAGTAAACTGTATGGATTATGTTTTAATCATTGATAATAAGACAGTTAGAAAAGTAAGTATGCGCAAGTTTAGAAAGATGATTTATGCTAGTCATTTTGATAAAGACTATTTACAAATCGAACAAAAGAAAAAAGCCGTTGAAACTAAAATAGCTCTGGCTTTAGAATCTAATGATTTTGTAAGTGCAAAAGTTTTATCTGAAGAGTTAGAAGCACTTATTAAGTTACTTTAATTCTGTATTCTTAATCGCAATAAATAAAAATCCCCTTGTCCATCCAGATTGTTATAATTTCATCTGAGTTGACAAGGGGATTTTTTATATGTGTCTTTAAATTTCTATTTTAATTCTCATAATTCTTTCTTCTTGATTGGCCTCTCTCTTTATCTGCTTTATATCTATTTTTTTCTTTGTACTTTGCTTCTCTTGTACGCCTCGCTGATGTATTTTCTTGTTGTGAAGCCATTTGATTTATCTTAGGTTTCTTATTTCCCTGCTGCTTAGTTTCCTTTTCAGTCTTTTCAAGAATTACCATTGGCCACTTAGATTCTATCTCAGTAATTGACTTACCGATATGTCTTTCTATATCTCTTAGATTCTCAAGATCATCAATGTTACAGAAACTAAGTGCAATCCCATCTTGCCCAGCTCTACCTGTTCTACCAATTCTATGGATATAAGTCTCTGGTACATCTGGAAGATCATAGTTAAATACATGTGATAGTTCTGATATATCAATCCCTCTTGCTGCAATATCCGTTGCAACAAGTACCTTAATCTTACCTTCTTTAAAACTATTTAAGGCATTTTGTCTTGCATTCTGCCCTTTACCGCCGTGAATAGCTAATGCCTTAATACTAGATTTTTCAAGACTTTTTACAACTCTATCCGCACCATGCTTTGTATTTGTAAATACAATGGCATTCTTAATCTCTTTTTGCTTAAGGAGTGAGGCTAATAAAGTAATCTTATTATTCTTATCTACCAAGTACACCCCTTGGCTTATTTTATCCACTGTATTCGTAACTGGTGCTACTTTTACAGTTGCTGGATCCTTCAACATATTAAACGCTAGTTTCTCAATCTCTTTTGGCATGGTAGCACTAAAGAGTAGTGTCTGACGCTTTGAAGGCAATTGTTTTATAATGTGCTTAATATCAATTATAAAGCCCATATCAAGCATACGATCTGCTTCATCTAACACAAATATTTCAATCTTGCTTAATTTGATATACCCTTGATTGATTAAATCATTCAATCGTCCTGGTGTAGCCACCAAAATATCAATACCCCTTCTAAGCATCTCTACTTGTGGTCTTTGCCCCACACCACCAAATATCACGCCCGTACGGATAGAAGTATATTTACTATACTTTTCAATGTTCTCATGGATTTGAATTGCTAATTCTCTTGTTGGTGTCAGAATCAGTGCACGTATATTTTTACTCTTAGACTTTGATAGACTTTGTAAAATCGGTAGTGCAAATGCTGCTGTCTTTCCTGTTCCTGTTTGCGCACATCCTAATACATCCCGCCCCTCCAACAAAAGAGGAATTGTTTTCTCCTGAATAGGTGATGGCTTCTCAAAGCCTTCCTCTGTAACTGCTTTTAAAATAGGTCTTATTAATTTCATTTCATTAAAATTCATATGTGTTCTCTTCCATTCTTATCTCAAAAAAATCAGATACTGATTATTATTTTAGATTTTAAAGTATTGTTATACGAGTAACTAGTATAACACATTCTACCCCAATACGTGCAATACCTTTTAAACTAGCACTTTTTGTTACACTTCTTCGATCTATACATCTCATTCATTTATTCCCATATTCTTCTTCACATATACATAGTTTTACTTCTACAGGATCTTCAGACACCTCCGTACTGAAGATATTCGTTTTGTTTGTGGACTCGCAAAAAAAGCCTCAAGGCAACAGCACCTCAAGACTTAATATTACTTCGTTTTCTTATTTACTTATATTCAGTAACTTTTGTTTTAATTCGCCTTCAAGCCTACTTAACTCTACTTCTGCTGCTCGGCGTTTTTCTTTACCTTCTACTTGAATGCGTACTACCTCATCTAAAGTAGAAATTAATGAAGCATTAGTATACTTCAAAGTTTCCATATCTACTATACCACGTTCTGACTCTTTAGCCGTTTCAATAGTAGCTGTTTTTAGTATATCTGCATTTTTACGCAAAAGCTCATTGGTCATATTCGTTACGTCCCTTTGAGCCTTGGCCGCTTGTTCTGAATGGCTCATGCCAATTGCCAATACCATCTGACTCTTCCATAGCGGAATGGTATTCACGATAGTAGATTGAATCTTTTCTGCCATCACTGTATCATTTCCTTGAACAAGACGAATCTGTGGTGCCATCTGAAGGGATACCATTCTAGTAAGTTCTAAATCATGTAACTTTTTCTCAAAACGGTTGTATAGAGATGCTAAATCATTAGCGGCCTGGGCATCTTCTGGTAGTCCTGTACTATTGGCCTTGGCTAATAAAGCAGGAATATCTTTGACCTTTACTTCCTCTAATCTTTTTTTACCTGCTAAAATATACATAGACAACTCTTTAAAATAGGTTGTATTTAAGTCGTACATCTTATCGAGCATCGCAATATCTTTCAAAAGTTGTATTTGATGACTTTCTAGTACGCTGCAAATCCTATTCACATTGACCTCTGCCTTATCATACTTAACCTTCATTGTCGTTAGCTTACTTGTACTACGCTTAAAAAATCCCATAATCCCTTTTTCTTCTGGTACTACTTCAAGGGTCTTTAACTCTGTTACTACATCAGTTAGCATCTGACCCACTTCACCTAAATCCTTTGTTCTAACATTATTAAGTGCACTTTCTGAAAAGTTCGCAATTTTCTTCTGGGCACCTGCTCCATACTGTAATATCATATTAGAGTTTGTTAAATCAATTTTAGCTGCAAACTCCTCTACCATTTTTTGCTCCTCAGGTGTTAATACAATCTTCTGTTCCTTTTGTACAACTTCTATAGTTTGTTCACTTTCGCTCTCAAGTTCTGTACCTATTTCAAAAGTAAGTACAGGTGCTTCCTCAAACATACTCTCTATATCTTGACTCATAGCTCTATCCTCCTATTTAAAATCTGTTTCAGTCCATCCATCTCTGGCTAACATAGACTGTAACACTTCTGCATCTGTGGTCACATCAAAAGCTGCTTCTTGGTATAGGTCATCTAAAAAATGTTCAAAAGCTTCATTGATGGTATCTAGTGTTTCCTCAATTTCTGCTTTTGCAGTAGTAATATTTTCTCCTTGAATATCTACCCTTTCAAATTCACGATACGCATTAACAAGCTTTAATGTCGTAGGTAGATAATACTCCATAAACTTCTTCATATCACTGGTGTATTTAGGATTTCTTTCTACTGAATCAAAAATTTTAATAATAATTGTTTCTAAACGCCTAAGCTTAGCACTAATAATCTCGCCTGGAATCTCTTCATTCACTTCCCTAAGAGCCTTTATATACTCTAGTCCTTCCTTCATTAAAGGGGATACTTTAGAAGATGAGGTTTCTTTCTCTTTGCGGTATTTCATGGCATTTTGGTCTACTAAATACTCTCTGTATTGCTCTTTATCCAGAATTAAGCGGTTTTCCTTTTCATCTAAATAAGCCTCAGGTAACATACCATGACGAATCATTTTTCTTAGATCCTTCACTACAAATCTTCGTGATCTGCCTACATACTCCGCTAACTCTTTAGTTGAGCAGTACATTCTACCATTCACTTCAGAAGTATACCTCTTTAGTCTTTTTAATTGGGAGCGAATAGCATTACCCTTCCCTAGCATAACTGAAAAAACAACAAACAACCCTGCTATCCCCAAGAACAAAGGGGTTGTAATAGCTCCTGTTAAACCAGTTACTACTCCTACAATAAAAAGTACCAATAGTAATGCACTTGTAATGCCAATCCCAATACTTCCAAAAACAGTATATAAAGTTCCTGATACCTTTCCTACGGGATTAACCTTAATCTTACGAATGGGTGGGTTTTTCACAAATTGAGCCCTAGCAGTATTTTTCAATTGTTTTCTAACTTCTTCAAGCGCACCATTAACTGTACTAGAAATATCCCGATTTAGTTGCTTAAAATCTGTAGAATCAATAATCTCTTTAGTAACATTTTTAATTTGTTCACCTATGTCTAAAAAATCTTTATTATTCATTATAATAGAACCTTCCCTTACATTTACCGACTATTCTTTGCCTATTAAGCATATCATAAATTCTTTAAATTTACAATTTTAAACCACTTTACTCTCTCTTTCAAATTACTTGATATTCCCAAATCTTAGATGGTTTTACTTCATATTCATCTACTAGTTATTTCATCCAATACTCTATCTTCATCTTTTAGACACTATAGCCTCTTTGGTCTTTTGTAAACCTTTTATAGTTTTGTGACTTTAATCTATGCACATTTCAGGTTGATAAAGTGAATTTCTAGGCATCACTAGAAATTTAACTTCTTAATTTATAGCGTAATCCTCTTGAATTAACTTGTGTTTTTGCTTTAATTTAGAGTTTTATTTTTGGGCTATAATGCTATTGCACTCATTCTGCCGTTTGGTGTATAACTAGATTATCAAGTTTTCACCAATATAAAAGTACGATGTGAATTACTCATTCTAGATAGGTATTTTACACTGTACCACTAAGTATAAGTTTAAAAAATTTCAGTTTCCCCCTTCTGAAAGTAGATGAACTTATGCACTTAGGAACCGAATATACTCATTGTGGCAACGGGTATATTGGGAATATTTCATTCGTTGACATTTTTATAAGCCATGCTTAATGATAGTTACTATTTAACCTATAAAGGTGAGATGCAGGCACGCTTACTAGCTGCTCTATTTTATCCCTACTGTTATATTTTCTATATCATGAGGCAGTGACTTCTTGCTTTTGTCAATGAATTAACTTTGCCACAAACGATAAGCTAGCCTATGTGTGCCTATGTTTTACAAGGGGGAGGCATCCTTAGGCTAGCTTATTGTGTTTATCTATACACAAAAGCAGCGGAAACTATATTTTCAATAGTTTCTACTGCTTTTTTTTGTTGCTTATCAACCTTATTTCTTCAATATCTACCTACAAGATCTTGTCTATATACATTTTTTCTTGCAATATTGGCAAATGACTCAGGTGCTGAAGTTATACCATTTTATATAATCTCATTGCAAAAGTATAAGCTACAACTGATATTACTATACACCAAGTAAGAGCAATCCAAATATTATTTCCTACAGGCTGACTTGCTAATAAGTTACGAATAGCTTCAACTATAGGAGTCACTGGTTGATTTTCTGCAAAAGCTCTTACTACTGATGGCATTGTCTCAGTTGGTACAAAAGCAGAACTTATAAATGGTAAAAATATTATTGGATATGAAAATGCTCCTGCTCCATCTGGAGTTTTAGCAGCCAAACCTGCAATTACTGCAATCCAAGTTAAAGCTAGTGTAAAAATCCCTAAAATTCCGAATACCGCTAACCATTCTAATATTCCTGCTGAAGAACGGAAGCCCATTAGTAAAGCTACAACAATAATAACTACAACTGAAATTCCATTAGAAATAATTGAAGTTAACACATGTCCCCATAAGACAGCAGAACGTGATATGGGCATAGCGTGGAAACGCTCAAATATTCCTCTTTGTTTATCAGTAAATAATCTATATGCAACATAAGCTATTCCACTCCCAATTGTCATTAACATTATCCCTGGTAATAAGTAATCAATATACTTTGCTGTACCTGTTTGAATTGCCCCTCCAAATACATAAACAAATAGTAGCATAATTGCTATTGGTGTAATACTAACTGTAATAATTGTATCCATACTCCTGAAAATATGTTTCATTGAGCGACCAAACATGACACCCATATCTTTTAAAAAATATTTATTAGTAGATTCCATTTATTTATCCTCCTTTTTGCCAATAATAGTTAAGAATATTTCTTCTAAGGTAGCTTGTTTTTCCACATATTCTACTTTTGCTGGTGGAAATAACTTTTTTAATCCTTCTAAGGTATCTAAAGCAATTATTTTACCCTCATGAAGAATAGCTATTTTATCTGCAAGCTGTTCTGCTTCTTCTAAATATTGTGTTGTTAAA
>JAVVPO010000002.1:0-18661 GCA_036655715.1 Cellulosilyticaceae bacterium
CAAGGAACATTTTTATGTCGTCTTCTACGCTAGTAATGCCGCCTATACCAAAGTGCAGAGCTACTTAGCGTATCCGGATGAATAAGCTGATTAACTTCAGAGGGTATAGCAACTCCTTGATTGCGGAGAATCGTAGTTAAATCACTAAGGCCTTTAGTTACATAAATTAATAAATCTTGCATGCGAGCAAGGTCTGGAGATTTACCACATACGCCATAACTGGTGCAACCTGTGCAACCAGAAGTTTCTTGACATTGAAAACAAAACATTTTATTATCCATTTATTAATCACTCCTTGAGTTAGTTTATTTGATCGATGGTATAAGCATAATATAAATGCGGCTGAATATATGTTGCTGTAGCAACGTAAAATAAATAGAATGATATAAAAGATGGACTAGGAGGAAAAATAATGACTGGAAATTATTTAGAGGTTTTAAAAAAAGTGGTTTTATTTCATAATATAGAAGAAATAGATTTTAATCATTTAATAAATTGTTTAGAAGGATATATAAAAGTGTATGAAGGTGAGGAGATTGTTTTTTCTTTAGGTGATAAGGTAGGTCATATTGGGATAGTGATAGAGGGACAGGCGGAAATTGCAAAAGAAAATCTAGCAGGTGATAGAAATATTGTGGCTATTCTTGAAACGTCACATATATTTGGAGAGGGGATAGTTTGTACAGCTAGAAGGATAAGTCCGGTAACTGTTAGGACAAAGGGAAAAACGAAGATATTATTTATACCTTATGAAAAAGTAATTACAAGCTGTGGAAATACTTGCACATTTCATATACAGCTTATTAAGAATATGTTAATGGTATTGGGTGAGAAGAACTATGCTCTTAATAATAAGATAGACTATTTGATTTTAAAGGGAATGAGAAAGAAATTGATTACGTATTTACTTGCACAAGCTAAAGTACAAAATAGCATGGCTTTTAATATTAACTTAAATAGAAATGAACTAGCGGAATATTTGAACGTTTCTCGTAGTGCAATGTCTAGAGAACTATCTCGTATGAAGGAAGAGAAACTTATTGATTACTATAAAAATGGATTCAAGATTATGAATGTAGAATGCCTAAGAGAATTCATAATATAAAAAAGAGATAGATATAAAAGAATAAAAAAAGAGGGGAAAAATAAGATGAATACCTTGAAAACAATAAGAGGAAGGTGTGAAGACTAATAAATATATTTGTTTGGATTTTATAAAAGTTAACATAAATTTGACACTTTCTCTTGAAAAAGTGTCAAAGTACTGTTATAATAAAAGCAAGTTAAAACGAAAACTAATTCAAAAGACGGAATATTTATAGAATATAACGCCGTGAGATTCTAGACAGGAGGAATAGTAATGAAAAATAAAAACAAAAAACGTACTTCTTTTATTGAGAAGGTAGGTAAGAAAATACCGGATCCAGTTATTATATTTATGGGGCTATTTGCAATTACCATGATAGCAACTATTTTCTTAGGTGGTATCACATTTAGCACACTAAGTGGCGATGGTAGCACAATTACTTATGAAATAAGGAATATGTTCGAAACAGAAAACCTGAGATGGATTTTTGACAATGCATTATTAAAGAACTGGTTATCATACGGCGGGGGAGTACTTGGTACGATCTTAGTTGTTATGTTAGGGGTAGGTCTTGCAGAGGAATCTGGATTACTTACAGCACTTATTAAGAAAATCGGTTTAAAAGTTTCAGATAAATATTTACCAATCGTATTAGTATTCTTAGGTATTATGAGTAGTATTGCGACAGATGCAGGTTATGTTATCCTAGTACCACTTGCAGGATTACTGTACTTAGGGCTTAAGAAAAACCCAATCATTGGTATGGCAGCAGCTTTTGCCGGGGTATCAGCAGGATTTAGTGCGAACTTACTTCCAGGGACACCAATTGACGTTATCGTAGGTAACAATGCTAAGGCTTTTGCAGAGGCACAAGGAGTTCCTTTCGTTTCAGCATCAGGACAAGCATTAAACGCACCTACAATGCATTACTTCTTTATCTTTGTCTCTACATTCCTATTAGCAGGAGTTGGGGCATTCGTTACAGCTAAATTTATCAAGCCAAAACTTGAAAATGACACATATATTATACCAGAAGACATTGATCTTAGTGACTTCACTGTAAAACCAGAAGAAAATAAAGCTTTAAAATGGGCAGGACTTGGATTACTTGTTGGAATGGCTATCGTAGCAGCACTTGCATTTGGACCACTTGCACCTTATGTAACAGAAGAAGGAAAAGAAGTAACTCCTTTCTTAGATAACATTATCTTAATGATAACATTCTTATTCTTCATGCCAGGTTTATTCTACGGAGTAAAAATGGGAATGTTTAAGAAATCACAAGATGTAGTAAAAGCTATGGCTAAGCAAATGGGTGGTATGGGTTATATTATCGTATTAACATTCTTCTCATATAACTTCTTAGCATTACTTAGCCAATCAAATATCGGAACATATATTACTTATTTAGGAGCTACAGGTTTACAAAACATGGGGCTTGGTGAATATCCAGTATTATTAATCATTGGATTTATTATCACAACAGCTATCATCAACTTATTCGTTGGTGGTTTAACATCAAAATGGATGTTACTTGGACCAATCTTCATCCCAATGCTTTACCAAGTACACAATGGTATGACACCAGATATCGTTGCAGCAGCGTTCAGAGTTGCTGATTCATCAACAAATATCATTACACCACTTATGTCATATGCAGGATTAATCCTTGTATTCATGAGAAAGTACAAACCAGAATACTCAGTAGGAGATCTTATTGCACTGATGTTACCATATTCAATAGCGTTCCTTATTGTATGGACAACATTATTAATCGGATTCTTCACATTCGGAATACCACTCGGATTCTAATATATAATTAAGGAAAAAGTCTATCATTATCAAATAATGATAGACTTTTTCTGTTGTAATAGAATGACTAACTCAGAAAGGTGATACGATAGTTTAGTTACTGCGATACCTACTTGAAGACCAACATTTTGCTGACTCATAGCCATAGAAAGAGCTGCGATGTCCATAAGAATTCCTCCTTTGTGAACTTGATGGTATATATATCGGCTAGAGGGAGATGAAAAGTAATTTTAAGGGTAGATATTGTTAATTGAAATGAGTAGGAATTGAGGTGAGGGTGGGGTATAATGGGAGGGGAAATTATTCTCATAGATAATCATTGAGATAGTACTGGGATATTTATTGAAAAATAATTTGTGGGAAAAAGATAAATAAAAGAAAAATATAATGGTACAAGAGTGGATTAGAAAGGATATGACTTATGAATTACGCAGATAGATTGCTTGATTGGTTTGATGAAAATAGAAGAGAGATGCCGTGGAGGAGGACTTCTGATCCGTATAGTATATGGGTGTCTGAGGTAATGCTTCAGCAGACTCAGGTAGATACGGTAATTCCTTATTATGAGAGGTTTATGGAGAGGTTTCCAAAAGTAGGAGACTTGGCTGAGGCTTCTTTGGAGGAGGTACATAATTATTGGCAGGGGCTAGGTTATTATAGAAGAGCTGAGAATTTGCATAAGGGTGCAAAGGTTGTTGCATCTGAATATGGTGGTGTATTTCCAAGAGACCCGAAATTAGTTAAGAAAATACCTGGAATAGGGCCTTATACATTGGGGGCAGTGCTGAGTATAGCCTTTCGTATACCTCTTCCGGCGGTGGATGGCAATGTTATGAGAATTTTATCTAGGCAGTTTTTAATAGAGAATGATATAAGCATAGCCAAAAATAGAAAGATTTTTGAAGAAAAAGTTATGGAGCTTATGCCGGAGGACCCTAACCGTTTTAATCAGGGGTTAATGGAGTTAGGCGCTCTTGTGTGTACGCCTAAAAATCCTAAGTGTAAAGAATGTCCAATTATGCCTATATGTGAAGCCTATGCTTGCGATAGAGTAAGTGAACTACCTGTGAAGAAACCGAAGGTGAAAGTGGTTGCAATAGACTATAAAGTGATTCTAGTAGAAAAAGACGGTGCCTATTGGATGGAGAAGAGACCTGCTGAAGGACTGCTTGCTAATTTGTGGGGCTTCCCTATGATACAAGAACAAGACTGGCAGGCGCTTTATGAAGGTAAAGAAAGAGTATTTCCTTTAGAGAAAGTAACCCATATCTTTACCCATAGAAAGTGGGAAATGATACCTGTTATGATGGATTGGAGTGAAGAAGTTTCAGACTTATTCCACCTAGAGGAAGATGATAATCACCAATTTGTAACGGTGGAAGATATGATAGATTTACCAATAGGAACAGCTTTTACAAAAATTATTGAAAAAATAAAAGACATAAAAGAAAATGGGTATAATTTATCGCTAATATAAAATTAAAACGATTGAACTTATAAATAGAAGTTGTATAATAGGAAAGATAATAAGTTTTAATGAATATTAGAGAGGTTTTCATATGGAATTAACAAGAGATAGAAAATTTTATAAGCTTTTATTAATGATATCTGTACCTATAGGCATACAGAATCTCATTATATTTGGAATCAGTATGATGGATACACTGATGCTTGGGAGTTTAGGGGAAGTGCCTTTATCAGCAGCATCTATAGCCAATAATCTTTTCTTTATTTTCACATTACTGATGTTTGGACTGGCGGGTGGTTCTAATGTTATGATAGCACAGTATTGGGGTAAGGGAGATGTAAAGTCTATTCATAAGATACTTGCGATTATGTATAGAGTGTGTATAGGATTTACGCTGATTTTTTCAGCTATATCTATTTTTATGCCAAGACAATTTATGAGTATATTTACAACGGATTTAGCGGTTATAGATGGAGGCGTGCAGTATTTAAGAATTGTAGCGATAGGATATTTGTTTTATGCACTTACCAATTGTACCATTATGATATTAAGGTCAGTACAAACAGTAAGAATTGCTATGGTGATTTATGTTATATCTTTAATTGTTAATACTTTTTTTAACTGGGTATTTATATTTGGGAATTTAGGAGCGCCAAAGCTTGGAATAGCGGGGGCTGCTATAGGAACTGTTATAGCTAGAATATGTGAATTTACAGCTATAATTATATTTATGGTATTTTTTGAAAAAAAGCTACAAATTAAAATAAGAGATTTAATGTATGTAGATAAAAAGTTAGTAAAACATTATCTTAAGAACTGTATGCCTGTAGTTTTTAATGAACTTTTATGGTCTATAGGGGTCAGTATGAGCGGCGTTGTCGTAGGACGACTTGGAACGGAAGTTGTAGCGGCTAATAGTATTAATAATGTAATTAACCAGCTTGTCACTGTCTTTATACAGGGGGTAGGTAATGCGGCGGCAGCTATTATAGGAAATGCTGTAGGGGAAGGGAAAATGCAAAAGGTTAAAGAATATGCCAATACCATTATTGTCTTTAGTGTAGTTATGGGGATTGTGGCGGCATTTGCGACATACTGGATTAGCCCGTATATTATAGACTTATATAATGTATCAGAAACTACAAAAAATATAGCTATGGAAATTGTTATTGTAACAGTTATCATTGTGTTCTTTAAATCATTGGCTGTAAATACTATGGTTGGCATTTTACGAGGTGGTGGTGATGCGACATTTGTATTTATTAATGATCTTATATTTATGTGGCTTATTGCAATACCTTTTGGCTTTGTAGCGGCTTTTGTATGGCAAGTACCTATGGTTATTGTATTTTTTATTTTAAGAAGTGATGAAATTTTAAAAGTTATATCAAGTATGCTAAGAATTAAAAGTGGTAAGTGGATAAAAGATGTCACGATTACCGTCTAGAATATAAGGGAAACTATAAAAATCCAGGTCTGATAAAAGACCTGGATTTTTATAGTTTAAGTAGTTTGTTTAGCTATTTTAGCTATTTCTACAGATTCATTACTTGGCTCTTGGGCTGGATCATAAGGATAGACATAAAGGTTAATGGCTAAACCGATTAATGCACCATATATAGTGTGAATCGTACGCTTAATACCATATATGATAGGCATTTGGATATTGGTTGTGGTGCAAAGGATAGCGCATAAAACAATACATCCTGGGAATATGGCAAAAGGCTTTTTGAAATGTGATGCGATCTGGATAAGTATAAAAATACTTGCACAAGTTGCAAAAGCCTGAGTATAGGCGTTGTAAGGTAAGAAACTCACTACGACAAGAAGTAAATTAGCAATACTAGCACCAATGGCTGTGCCCCACACGCGATTTTTTGCATTAGCAATAGAATTATCTTTATCTCCTTGAATAACAAATACTGTTGCAATACAGGCGAAAAAGGGACTATCCACATTAAACCAAGATAAAGAAATGATACAAAGAGCTACTGCAAGTAAAGTTTTAAATGTTCGCATACCTAGTTTAAATTCAAAATTCATAAGTTACCTCGGTTAAGTTATATAATAGTACAATCCTTATTATAATATAGCTAATGGAGATGTAAATAACATTTTTATAAAAACTTGTTTTTATAAAGAAAAAAATTAAGAATAAATTTTATGAAAGGTTAGCAAACTAGGTTTGTGATAAAAAAACTATTTTAGGAGGTCATTATGCCAAAATTATTATGTGATGTGCGTAACTGTTCTTATAATAAAGAAGAACATTGTACTTTAACTTATATAAAAGTTGATGGGGATACTGCAACAAATGTAGAAAGTACTTGTTGCGCGAGTTTTGATCCTACTGCTTATGCAGCGAGCAATTGCTCTCATGAAGTACAAGCAGATGTAGATGTTAAGTGTAGTGTAGGCGGGTGCGTATTCAATGATGGATGCCATTGTAAGGCGGAAGATATGAAAATATCTGGTGCACCAACTGCATCTTGTAGTCATGATACACAATGTGCAAGCTTTTGGTCTAAGTAATAAAGGGGTGTATATAAGTAATTAATGCTTATATGCATCCCTTTACTCTGGTAAGCTGAATGATGAAGATGAGTATAATGGCTATGAAATTTAAGGTAATAAGATGAAGTTAATCAAGTGATAGAATTATGCATTGTGCAAAATAACTAAAAATACTCTTAGGAAGATGTGCAAATGGATAATATTGACATGCAAAAATTAATAGATTATACTATTATTATGAAAAGTACCACCTAGGTATTGAGTAGATCAATAAAAATTATATAGAATAAAGTGTGTTACTGATTAAGCAGGCATAAACTTTGTCCAGAGAATTTTTGGATAGGTTTATGCTTTTTTTGTTTTCAAAAATAAAACTAACTAATAAGGAGTTAAAAAAATGGAAAAATTAACAGTAGTAGTCAATGCAGAAGCAGCAAAAGCAATTAAAGAATTAATCGAATCTGAAATCTAGTTAGGAGATGAAGTAATGATATTGAATGGTATTGGGGCCTCAAGTGGTGTAGCGATAGGAAAAGTATTTATAAAGACTGAACAAGAGCTTGTCATAACTAAAAATAAAGTGCAAGATGTAGAGTCAGAATTAAAGAGATTTAAAGAAGCACAAATAAGTGCAATAAATTACTTAGATAACCTTTATCAAAAAGCAATAGTGGAAGTTGGAGAAGAAGAAGCGCTTATATTTGATATGCATAAAATGTTACTTGAAGACCAAGATTATATAGAAACTATTGAAAATACCATTAAAGATGAGATGATTAATGCAGAATATGCAGTTTCTGTAGCGAGAGATACCTTTGTGGATATCTTTGAAACTATGGAAGATGCTTATATGAGAGAAAGAGCTGCTGATATCAGAGATATTTCTGGGCGTTTAATAACTATTCTTTCAGGTATTAATCAAATCTCTTTAGGAGATATTAATGAGCCTGTTATCGTAATAGCGAAAGATTTATTCCCATCAGATACAATTCAGATGAATAAAAAATATGTTATGGGCTTTGTTACAGAATGCGGAGGGAAAATGTCTCATTCTGCTATTTTGGCTAGAACAATGCAAATACCTGCTATAGTAGGTACAGAAAATGCTATGAGAGACCTTAAAAATAATGACTATATTATTTTAGATGGTAAGGTAGGGAATATATATGTTAATCCAACACCAGAAGAAGTTAAGTTTTGGACTACAAAGAAGAAAGAGCATGAAGCTTACAAGCAAAGCTTATTAACACTTGTAGGAACTAAAAGTATGACAAAAGATGGTATAGAAATAGAAATCAATGCTAATATAGGCTCTACAAAGGACCTTGAAGGTGCATTAGAAAATGATGCAGAAGGTGTGGGTCTATTTAGAAGTGAGTTCCTTTATATGGATAGTGATGCACTTCCTACAGAAGAAGAGCAGTTCATAGCTTACAAGACAGTACTTGAAGGTATGAATGGTAAGAGAGTTATCATTAGAACCTTAGATGTAGGTGGAGATAAAGAAATTTCTTATCTTAAAATAGGAAAAGAAGAGAATCCATTCTTAGGATATAGAGCTATTAGAGTATGCCTAGACCAAGTAGAGATGTTCAAAACTCAATTAAGAGCTTTATTAAGAGCAAGTGCGTACGGCCGTTTAGGAATTATGATTCCTATGATTATTTCTGTAGATGAAGTTAAGGCATCTAAAGCCTTAGTTGAAGAGTGCAAAGCAGAACTTTTACATGAAGGAATGAGCTTTAGTGATACGATAGAGATAGGTATTATGATTGAAACACCAGCAGCTGCTATGGTATCAGATTTACTAGCTAGAGAAGTTGATTTCTTTAGTATAGGGACCAATGACCTAACTCAGTATATATTGGCAGTAGATAGAATGAATGCAAAGATTTCTCATCTTTATAATGCACACAATCCAGCAGTTTTACGTGCGATTAAAATGGTTACAGATAACGCACATGCAGCAGGTATATGGGTTGGTGTTTGTGGTGAATCAGCAGCAGATTTAAGTTTAACAGAAACTTTTGCAGCAATAGGAATAGACGAGTTATCTGTGAGTGCAGGATCTGTACTTGAACTTAGAAAGAAAATACAAAGCATTGATGTAAGTGAGGCAAAGAAAAGCCTGAACTTATAGGATAGATAGGAGGATAAGCATGGGGTATGAAATACTAAAGATCTATAATAACAATGGAGTACTAGCCAAACAAGAAAATCAAACGGTTATCTTGATAAGTAAAGGGATAGGCTTTGGGAAATAAAATGGGGAGATTATATCCCAGTGAATTTGCGTTATTTGGTTTATTACCAGCAGGTGCAGGTGTACCAACTAACTGGTTTTATGTTATTATAGTAGGGGCTATATTTGGTGGACGTTCCTATAATATCAAGAATCAAATTAATGATATTATAGGAGGTAATACAAGTGCCTACGAGCAAGGGGCTAAAGAAGAACAAAATAGTGTAAAAGAATCTCTGAAAGTTGTTAAAGAGGAAGAGATTTATATACCTATTACGGGAAGACTTATGCCTATTACAGAAGTGCCAGATGAGGTGTTTTCACAGAAGATGATGGGGGATGGCTTTGCGATAGAGCCTGTGAATGGAGAAGTTTACTCACCAGTTAGCGGAGAAGTTGTTAATGTCTTCCCTACAAAACATGCTATTGGGATAATATCTGAGGGTGGCCGTGAAGTACTTATTCATTTCGGTATGGATACTGTAAACCTAAAAGGGGAGGGACTAAGAACTCACATTAAAGAAGGCGATAAGGTAAAGGCTGGAGATAGAATTCTAACAGTAGATATTGGGGCTATTAGAGGGAAGGCTCCATCTCTTATTACACCTATTGTATTTACAGACTTACCAGAAGGACAAATGATAGAAATTAATAAAGGGCATGTTAATGCCAAAGATAAAAATAAAATAAAAATAATAAGTAAATAACATAAAATAGCAAGGATGCCTAAGTAAAGGCTATCTTTGCTATTTTTAATTGAAAAAATCTTTAAAAGATAGAGGGTATTAGTTTTTGTAGACAAAGGAAGGTCATCTTGATATAAAACAAGATAAGATATAAAATAAGATAGGATAAAAGGAGGTGGTTTACATGGAATCTATGAGAAAGATTATTCATATAGATATGGATGCTTTCTATGCATCAGTTGAAGTGAGAGACAATCCAACTTTAAAGGGAAAACCTGTGATTGTAGGAGGGAGTCCTAATGATAGAGGGGTTGTAGCCACCTGTTCTTATGAAGCAAGAAAATATGGTATTCATTCAGCCATGCCATCTAGGACCGCTTATAAGTTGTGCCCAGATGCTATTTTTGTTAAAGGAAGACATGAGGTATATAAAGAGGTATCAGATCAGATACGAGATATATTTTATAGGTATACAGATAAGGTAGAGCCTCTTGCTTTGGATGAAGCTTTTCTAGATGTTACAGAAAATAAAATGGATATACTTTATGCGACCACAATAGCAAGAGAAATAAAAAAAGCCGTTCAAGAAGAGCTAGGGCTTATGGCATCAGCAGGAATCTCATATAACAAATTTTTGGCAAAAATTGCATCAGACTATAATAAGCCTAATGGATTCATGGTTATTACACCTGATATGACTCAAAAGTTCTTAGGTCAATTACCTATTCAGAAGTTCCATGGAGTAGGGAAGGTGACTGAAGAACAACTAAGACGTATAGGGATACGGACAGGTGAAGATTTAAGAAAACTAGAACTTAGTTATTTAGTAAGTGCATTTAATAAAAGAGGATATATTCTGTATGAATTTGCTAGGGGTATAGACAATAGACAAGTAGAGAGCCATCGGGATAGAAAGTCTGTAGGTGCAGAGAAAACATTTAGTGAAGACTTGCCTTTTGGAGAAGGGATTATAGAAGAAGAATTAATGGCTATTGCGCAAAAGGTCGGAGAGCGATTAGAAAGAGCGAATAAGTGTGGGAGAACAATTACCTTGAAAGTAAAATACGATGATTTTCATCAGATTACGAGAGGATTGACATTTGATACACCTATTTATACAAAAAAGCAAATAGGTGAGCATATTAAGGAACTTATGGATAAGGTGAAAGTTAGAGATAGAAATGTGAGACTACTAGGACTCACTATTTCTAATTGTTTAGATCGGGATGAAGTGGTTTTTGTAAATATTTCATTGTTTGATGAAGGATTTAACCTATAAATAATAACTTATAAAATGTAAAATAGGGAGGTTATGAAATGTATAAATTAATTATATTTGATTTGGATGGCACGTTGTTAAATACACTAGATGACTTAGCAGCTGCATCTAATTATGCTTTAAAAGAATTTGGGCTTCAAACTCATGAGGCTCAGAGTTACAAAACATTTGTAGGTGATGGCGTTTATAAATTAGTAGAAAGAATGCTACCAGAGAATCAGAGAGATGAAGAGACAAAGATAAAAGTAAAAGCGGTTTTTGATGAATACTATAAAGAGCATAGTTTAGATTATACAAAGCCCTATGAAGGTATCTTGGCTGCTTTGGAACATTTTAAAATAAGAGGGGTAAAAGCTGCAGTCGTTTCAAATAAGCCTCATGCCTTCACTAAAACATTAGTTAGGAATATGTTCGGTGAGTACATACAAGTGGCTTATGGACAGCGTGAGGGGATTCCTACTAAGCCAAACCCAGCTGCGGTACTAGAAGTAATAGAGGAATTTGGGTATGAGAAGGAAGAGTGTATCTATGTAGGAGATACGGATGTAGATATTTATACCGGTAAGAATGCAGGATTAAAGGTTGTTGGAGTACTTTGGGGATTTAGGACAAAGGAAGAATTGATTAAAGCAGGGGCAGATTACATAGCTTTGGAAGCGCAAGATTTATATGAGATTATTAAATAGTGAAAAGAAGAGGCAAGGACAAAATTTAAAAATATGATATAATAAGAGTGAGATAAACACATAATTTAGAGGTAAGGAGAAGAAAAATGATAGATTTACTATTTTTAGGTATAGATGCTTGGCTCATTTATATGGGAATAAAGAATCAAAATTATATTTTGCTAGTATTAGTAGCGGTTAGCTTGATGATAGATTTGATGAGTGCACTTCAAGTGCTCACACAGGTAAGATGGTAAAATTTGCTTGAAATGGGGGAGAATGATAGAAAATTATCCCTGTTTTAGGATTTATACTATATAATTAAAGAGACAAGATTTTACTCGAAGAGGAGACACACCATGGTAAATAAAAAAATGGCAAATAAATATGTACCAGAAGTAACAAGCAATCTTAGAAAGAACTTTGTAAAAGTACCAGAAGAGATTGCAGATTGTAGTGGAATTCGTATCTTTGGTAAACGTATAAAATCCTTTATATTTACCACAGATGTTGCCATTATAAAAAATACAAATGCAGATGCAGTGATTGCAGTCTATCCTTTTACTCCTCATCCGGCTATTACACAGGCGATTTTGTCTGTATCAGATATTCCAGTTATATGTGGTGTAGGCGGGGGACTTACTCATGGGACCCGCTCTGCCAATATTGCATTACACGCTGAATTTCAAGGTGCAATAGGTGTTGTGCTCAATGCACCAACGCCTGATGAAACCATTATGTATGTAAAAGAACATGTAGATATTCCTGTTATTATAACAGTAGTAAGTGAGTTAACTGATGTAAGTGAAAAACTCAGAGCAGGTGCTGATATTATTAATGTAAGTGGAGGATCAAAAACTGTTCGTATAGTAGAGAAGATACGTAGTGAATACACTGATATTCCTATTATTGCTACAGGTGGACCGAATAAAGAGAGTATACTAGCAACAATCAAAGCAGGTGCCAATTGTATTACATATACTCCGCCCACCAATTCTGAGCTGTTTAAGGCTAAAATGAAACTATATAGAGAATTTGAAGACGATAAGTACCATGAAGAACTAGAAGATAATTAAATCATTGGAAAGTAAAAGAGGATATCTCAAATGCCTAGGTAGACTAGCCAGTTGAGATATCCTCTTAATATTTGGAGAGTGTTTTATAATGTATAAAGCTAGAGTGTTAAGCGAGTAGAGAATCGAGTAAACAATTTACTTGATCTTTAGAAACATCTTTAATAAGACTAATCTCATCAACTAAATATTTTCTAGCATCCATAAGCATAGATCTTTCACCAGCGTTAAGTGGCTTAGATTTTTGGATATGACTTAAATCACGGATAACTTCGGCATATTCTTCAAGTGAACCAGAAGAAATTTTTACCGTGTTATTTTTGAAGCGTTGCTTAACTGGAATAACTTCGTCTATTTGAACATTTTTTTCAGCAATTGTAGAAAGAACCGCTTCGGCAGTAGGTAAGTCACCTATAGGACGAAAACGAGAGGAAGAAATACGATCTGTAGGAACCATAACCGTCATATTTCCAGTAAAAATTTTAATAATGAAGTATTCTTGTACTTTATCCAACATCGTTCTTTCTTCGATAACTTCTACAACTCCGCAACCTCTCATTGGGCAGAAAACCCGATCACCAACTTTGAACATCTAATCTACCTCCTAAAGTATTGTACTTGTTTCTACTAGTATAACACGAAAATCTAAAAAAGCCAAACTATAAATAATATCATTAAATATATAGGGTGTCAATAAACAGTTTGGTAGAAAATAAATCTTATAATTTAGATAAATTTCCCTTTTTAAACTAAAGACTAAAATGAGCTAATTTACAAGGGAAACACGCTAAATATAAGGCTAACAACTATCCGTTTGGGCATAATAAATTTAACTATAAAGTGTTGATTATAAAAAGGAGTAGATAGGATGAAGAAAAAAACTAAAATGTTTATAAGTATACTTTCTTTATTAATAGGTATTGTAAGTTTTGGGTCAGAATTATCTGCAAAAGCTATAGAAGACAAATCTCGCCTAACAGATGCCAAAATAATGCCAACAGAAAAAATAGTTTATTTAACATTTGATGATGGTCCAACAGGCGCAGTAACCGAACAAATATTAGATGTACTAAAACAGCAACAAGTGAAAGCAACTTTTTTTGTAGTAGGCAAAGAAATTACGCAAAGAGAAAAGGTTTTACAAAGAATATATGAAGAAGGACATGGCATTGGGTTACATACCTACAGTCATAATTTGAAAAAGATATATTCAAGTCCAGAGTATTTTATGGAAGAAATGAAACAAACAGAAGAAAAAATCAATAAAGTGCTGGGGCAAAATTTAGATCTTAAAGTAATAAGATTTCCAGGAGGAAGCGCTGGAAGACTAAATGAAGAATTTCTTCTTAAACTTCATCAAAATAATTATAAAATATTTGACTGGAATGTAAGCATAGAAGATGGTGTAAATCCTGATTTAGCCACTAGTAGAATTGTAGAAAATGCTAAAAAACATAAAAAGGATGCACATGTTATTATAGTACTTGCTCACTGCAACTCAAATAATAAGACAACTTATTTAGCTTTACCGGATATTATTAAATACTATAAAGAACAAGGATTTACTTTTAAATCTATAGACAATAATACACCAGAGTATTACTATAAGATTAAAAAAATTACTAAATAATGTTTATTTAATTGGATATTATTTATAAAAAATCTGCTTGAATAAATTTGCATCCTATATAATGACAAAAAAAGTAGAAACAAGGTGAAATATATGATAAAATAGCGTGACTAAATGAGGAAGAGGAATGAAAAAATGAAAGATAATACAAGAGCGTATGTGCTAGTTTTTGGCATATCCATTTATGATATATTTGGTTTTACGGATACAAATTATAGATCTTATGATTCAAATCCTGGAAGAGTAAAAGTATCTTTTGGTGGTGTATGTAGAAATATAGCAGAAAATATGGCCAGAGTAGGTATGGATACCAAATTTATCTCTATATTAGGTGATGATGAAAAAGGTAAAAGTATTATAGAACACGCTAGCACTATGAACATTGATATGAGTGATTCATTAGTTGTAGAGGGGGGCTCTACACCGACATATATGGCTATATTAGATGAAACTGGTGAAATGGTATCTGCAATAGTAGATGTTAAGATAGGGAATTGTTTCACTAGAGAATTTATTGACACTAAAGAAGAACTTATAAAAAACTCAAGCTATATGGTGTTTGATTCAGATAATCCGGGTATTGTAGAGTATATAACCAATAAATACATGGGAACTACTAAATTTATACTTGATCCAGTTTCAGCAGCCAAAGCACAAGCGGTTAAACATCTTATACCATATTTTCATACTATAAAACCTAATCGTTACGAAGCAGAAGTATTATGTGGATTTAAAGTGAAAACGCAAGAAGATATAAGAAAAGCAGGTAGATACTTTAAAGATATGGGTGTTGAAAATGTATTTATAAGTTTAGATGCAGACGGTATTTACTATAATAATGGGCAAGAAGAAGGTATTATCAAGGCAAATAATGTGCCAGTTGTCAATGTGACAGGGGCAGGGGATTCGTTTGTAGCAGGACTTGCCTATGGGTATATCAAAGAAAAAAATATAAAAGATACTGTGAAATATGCAGTAGCTATGTCAGTTATTACTATCTCTCATGAGGAAACGATTCATCCAGAAATGAGACATGATTTAGTAGAAGAAACTATTCAAAAGGTAGACTGGACATACACACAATATTAAAAGAAAGAAGATGCCCTAGCTTATTAATTGATAAGCCAGGGCATTTTTCTTTTTAAGGAAGAGAATAGGCATAGTACAAAGTACCTGTTGAATAAAATGCTTTTAGGAGGTGAATGATTATGGAGAATGTAAAGAGTATCCCTCTAATAGGAGAGATGTTACCAGAGATGAACGTACAGACTACATATGGGCCTAAGAAGTTACCAGATGATTATAAAGGTAAATGGCTTGTGCTATTTAGTCATCCGGGGGACTTTACACCAGTTTGTACAACGGAGTTTGTTTCTTTTGCTAGAAATTATGAAGCTTTTCAAAAGCTAGGAGCAGATTTACTAGGTTTATCGGTTGATCAAGTTCAACCACATATGAAGTGGGTAGAATGGATCGAGGAAAATATAGGGGATAAGATTCCGTTTCCTATTATAGCTGACCCATTAGGAAGTGTAGCAAATAAACTAGGAATGATTCAACCTACAAAACCAACGGCTACGGTTAGAGCAGTTTTTATGGTAGACCCAGAAGGGAAAATAAGGCTTATTCTATATTATCCAGCAGAAGTAGGGAGGAATATAGATGAGATTATTAGAGCCCTTATTGCCTTACAAGTAGCTGACAAAAACAAGGTAGCTATGCCAGCTAACTGGCCGAACAATGAAATTATTGGGGATCAAGTGATTATTCCACCACCAACAGACATTGAAACGGCTGAAAAGAGAGAAGGACAGTACGCATGTTATGATTGGTGGTTCTGCTATAAGCCCATAGAGTATGGAAATAACTCTAAGTTTATGGAAGGGCTTTAAGATTATAAAGTAATTCTCAATTTAGGAAATAAGGTATGTTATAGAAAACTATAAGAGGTCTATGAAGCTAGTTTGAATTTTCTAGTTTCATAGACCTCTCACTATTTAATCGGGTTAATATTCATCTTCAAAAAAAGTTTATGCATTCCCTAGCAGAACCTTATAGCATTTATGCTATTTTGTAGTAGTAACTAAGGTTGCAATTTCAACTAAAATTTTAGAAACAAGTTCCATATAGGATACAACAGCAAACTCAAATTTGCCATGAGCATTATAGGATCCTGTGAAGAGATTTGGACAAGGAAGACCCATGAAAGAAAGTCTAGAACCATCAGTACCACCACGAATTGGAGAGACAATAGGCGAAATGCCTAGATTAATCATAGCTTGTTTCGCAAGTTCCATAATCTCTGGGTGTTGGTCAACAATTTCTTGCATATTAAAGTAACTATCATTAAGGATAACTTCTACTGTATTTGCGCCGTAAAGCGTATTGATCTTATCAGCAGCCTGTTGCATATACAATTTTCTGCTTTCAAAACTATCTTTATCGTGGTCGCGAATGATGTATTCCATCACAGTTTTTTCTATAGAACATTGCATATCATGAAGGTGATAAAAACCTTCAAAACCTGTAGTTTGTTCAGGAACTTCATTTTCAGGAAGCAGTGAGTGGTATTTGTAAGCGATGGTCATACTGTTTTTCATTTTGTCTTTGGCATCACCAGGATGGACACTTACACCATGTACTTTAACGGTTACATTATTAGCATTAAAGTTAGAAGATTGTATCTCGGCTACAGCACCTCCATCTACAGTATAGGCAAAGTCTGCACCAAATTTAGCCACATCAAAATGATCTACACCATGGCCGACTTCTTCATCAGGGGTAAAACCAACTCTGATGGTGCCATGAGGAATTTCTGGATGATTGATGAGGTGCTCAATGGCAGTGAGGATTTCAGCAATACCTGCTTTGTCATCAGCACCTAGAAGGGTTGTCCCATCAGTGGTAATAAGGGTTTCTCCTACTAATTGGTTAAGAATAGGAAATTGAGTAGGGGATAAGATGATGTCTTTCTCATCATTTAAAATAATTTCATTACCTTCATAGTTTTCGATAATTTGAGGACTTATATTTTTGCCGCAAAAATCTGGAGCAGTATCCATATGAGCAATAAATCCAACAGTAGGTAAATCTAAGGAAGTATTATTTGGTAAAGTAGCCATCACATAGCCATAGTTGTCTACAATGACATCTTGAAGACCTAGTAAACGGCATTCATTGGCAAGTGTATTAGCAAAACTGATTTGAGATTGTGTACTTGGAAAAGTATCTGATTTTGAATCAGAAGTTGTTTCTACTTTAATATATTCTAAAAAACGATTAACTAAGTTCTCTTTCATGACTGTTCACTCCTTGAAATTGATATAGGCTTAGTATAGCATATTTAGTAAAAAGAGATAAAGGATGCAGGCAAAGAAAAACCTAGCCAGATAGGACAACTTTGTGTACAATAAGATAGAATAGATTAGGAGTGAGAAAATATGTATTGTGTAATCGGTGAAAAAATATTAAAATGTGACGTTGTAGAGAAGTTAGATACTTATTCTTGGTGTAAAATTGGTGCATCTACAAAAAACTTATCTGTCCCAAATACAAAGCTTTTTAACTCAGAAGAAGAGTGTAGAAGTTATATTGGAAAAAGAGAGCAAAATAAAGTTGACAAAGATAAACAGATTGCAAATGAAGTTGTAAAGTGTAATGAACTTTATGATAATTTCTATAAAGAAACAGGCATTAATATACGTGTTATCGATAGAAGATGGAAAGCTAAAGAAGCTAAGATTCAAATTGATAGACTTATAAAGAAACAAATAAAGAGAAATGAAAAAATAGAGGCCAATGCAGAAGCAAAAATGAACGGTGATACAGAAGCCGGTATAGATGCTAAGGCAGAAGCAAGACCAGGTGCAAGTCCGGGAGGAAAGCCATCGGCAAGACCAGGGGCTAGACCAGGAGGAAAACCAACAGGAAGATCAGGCGCAAAATCAGGATCAAGACCAGGATTTAAACCGGAAGGAAGATCAGAGGGAAGACCAGGATCTAGACCAGAAGGAAGATCAGAGGGAAGATCATGGTCTAAACCAGAAGGAAGATCAGAGGGAAAATCATGGTCTAAACCAGAAGGAAGATCAGGAGCAAGACCAGGGTCTAAACCAGAAGGAAAACCAGAGGGAAAATCATGGTCTAAACCAGAAGGAAGACCAGGGACAAGACCAGGAGCTAAACCAGCTAGCAAGCCAGGCGCT
>JAVVPO010000002.1:18761-90490 GCA_036655715.1 Cellulosilyticaceae bacterium
AGAAGGAAGACCAGGGACAAGACCAGGAGCTAAACCAGCTAGCAAGCCAGGCGCTAAAACAGGAATGAAAAAATGGAAATAAAATAGATAGAAACACAAAGACCTCACTAATCTAGTGAGGTCTTTGTGTTTCTATAGTTGTTGAAATATAGCTTTTATCTATGGTGATTATAGAATAATAAGAAGTATTTTGAGAACTAATAAGGCTATCAATTTGATAAGCTAATTCCTTTGTAGATAAATCTATGCTAGGAGGAACGGTTACATCAAAGATAAGATTAGTATGAGTAGTGCCTTGGACAGCTCTGAAATCATGAATAGAAAGAGCTGGATGAATAGAAGAAACTGTTTCAGATACAAGAGCCTGAAGTGTACTAGAGACTATATCATCAGTTATAATAGGATCAAGATGAATAACTAGGTTAATCCCTAATATTTCTGAAAACTCTCTTTCAATATTGTCGATTAAGTCATGGCTTTTTAAGATATCTTCGTTTGCATCCACTTCTACGTGGACAGAAGCAAAACATCTTCCAGGACCATAATTGTGGACAACTAGATCGTGGAAACCTAGTACATCCGCATAGGAACGAATTTTTTCTTCGATAGATGATACCAATTCAGTAGTAGGAGCTTCGCCTAAGAGTGGACTGATAGTCTCTTTGATCAAATTAATCCCGGAGTAGATGATGAATAAAGCTACTAAAAATCCCATATATCCATCTACTTGTAGGTGTGTAAAGTAGGAAATCAAAATAGAGATAAGAACAACGGAAGTGGCAATGACGTCATTCATACTGTCAGTAGCAGTAGCTTTTAGTGTGGTACTATCTATCTTATTACCGAGTTTGCGATTAAATAGACTAAGCCAAAGCTTAGCGAATATAGACAATATAAGAACAATAATCATGACAAGGCTAAAACTTAGAGGTTCAGGATGAAGAATTTTATCAATAGAAGATTTGATAAGTTCAACACCAAGCATTAAGATTAAGAAAGATACAACTAGACCAGAAATATATTCTACCCGAGCATGACCAAAAGGGTGGTCCTCATCAGCTGGTTTACTAGAGAGTTTAAAACCAATCCAAGTAATAATAGAAGAGCCTGCATCTGATAAGTTGTTAATTGCATCAGCAGTAATGGAAATACTGTTGAAAATAGTTCCGATAGCTAACTTGCTTGCAAAGAGTATAAGATTACATAAGACCCCGACGATACTACCAAGAAGTCCATAAGCTTCACGGACAGTAGGATTTTTGGTGTCATGCGAATTTTTTACAAAAAGTTTAATTAATAAATCAATCATAGAACATACATCCTTTTTAAAATAGATTTAAATTATAGTTTAACATTATATAAATAAATATGCAAATATAACTTAAATAGCATTTTTTTATCCAGAATAAATGAAGTTATTAAGTTTGATAACAATATAGGTTTATTCTTGCTTAAATTAAAATATATAATAAAGAAATAACTAAAAGTTAAAAAAGAAGAATACTTGGAGTGCTTAAGGGGAGTAACTCTGTATGAATAGAGCTATATAGATTGAAACAAAAAATAGGAAAAGGTATAAAATCTATAAATAAACTATCAAATATAGAGGCTCATCAACATATATTGAAGTATGGAATGTTGAATTCTATACGCTTCTATGCTAATATGTATTAATATTTTAAATTATAAGGGGGAATATCAGTGGAAGCTGGTCCGAGTAGTCATATTACAGTCCAGATGATCTTGATTCTAGTGTTAGTTTTAGTAAATGCATTCTTTGCGGCAGCGGAGGTGGCTATTTTATCTGTTAACAAAAATAGAATGACAGAGCTTATTGAGTTAGGCGATAGAAGAGCATCTTTATTGCAAAGAGTTGTAGAAAATCCAACTAATGTGTTAAGCACTATTCAAATGGCGACAACGTTTACAGGTCTTTTTGCAGTGGCGTGGATAGCAACAAGTATGGCCGATAATATAAGTGAATATATAGGGTATCTTAATGTGCCTTATAGTTATGAAATAGCAATCATAAGCATTACACTTGCTTTTTCATATATTGTATTAGTGATAGGTCAGTTGGTACCTAAGCATATTGCAAGACAAAAACCTGAAGAAATTGCTTTAAGGCTCGTAACGCCTATTTATATTATCGCTAAGATTATGACACCTATTGCAAAGTTATTATCTGCATCGACTTATTTAATTGTAAAAGTATTTAAATTAGCGCCTAAGCAAGAAGAGGAAGTATCAGAAGAAGATATTAAATACTTAATAACTAAGGGCGAAGAGTCAGGAGTTATTAATGAAACAGCAAAAGAGATGTTATATGGTGTATTTGAATTTAGTGATAAGGTAGCAACAGAAGTGATGATACCAAGACTAGAAGTAGTTATGGTTAATATAGAATCTCCGAAGGAGAATATCCTAAGTAAAGTGCTTACCCATAAGTTTTCAAGAATACCAGTATATAGGGAAAATAAACACAATATATTAGGTGTGCTTCAAACAAAAGACTTTTTAGAAGAGGTCATTAGAGTAGGTCTTGAAAATGTAGATGTGGAAGGGCTTATAAAGCCTGCATACTTTGTGCCAGAGACAAAGAGTGTCGAAACTTTATTCAAGGAGCTTCAAAAAAGCAAAAATCACATGGCCATATTAATTGATGAGTATGGAGATTTTGCGGGAATAGTCACTATAGAGAATATTGTTGAAGAAATAGTTGGAGATATAGTTGGCGAACACGATGAAGGTGACCAAGATATTTGTCAAATAGATGATAGTACGTATATCGTAGATGGACTTACACATATAGATGATGTAAATAAATACTTGGATATAGATATAGAATGTGAGAATTTTGATACCATAGGTGGATTTGTTGTTAATCTTCTTGGGAATATACCAAGAAATTCACAAAAAGTATCTGCACAGTATAAAGATATAGTCTTTGAAGTGGATAAGGTTAAATCTAATAGGGTAGAGAAGTTGAAGATTTATATGCCGAAGGAAATAGCGGTGTAGGGTGAAATTTAGATGGTGGTCCGCAAAGGGGGATTGTTTCTTTTGCGGACTGTTGTTATTTTTAGAGAAATTCTATTATTTCCAATATGAGATAACGCCTTGAACTCAGCTCAAAGAGAGGGCTTCAAACAGCAAGGCTAAGAGCGTCTTATATTGGGGATAATGAATTTTTCGACTAAAAACAAAAGAGAAAGTGCAAGCATATTTACTTGCACTTTCTCTTTTGTTTTTAGTCGCTTAAACTCTTTACGAATTGTTCGGTTGGTGTGACGTAGAGGGTTTTGAAGTTGCTGTAGATAACCATGCCGGGTTTTGCACCGGGTACTTTTTTGACATTCTTGCGGGCGGTGTAGTCGATGGCTACGTTGCTTGAGAATTTGCCTTTACTGTAGTAGGCTGCTAGCATGGCGGCTTCAATGAGGTTGATGTCATCTAGTTCTTTGTCATGTTCTGTTCGGACGATGACGTGTGAACCTGGGCCATCTTTGATGTGTAGCCAGATGTCGTTAGATTTTGCAAATTTCATGGTAAGAGCATCATTTTGGTAGTTATTTTTTCCTACGTAGATATCTAAACCGGAGGATGTTTTAAAATGCATATAAGGCATTGCATTTTTTTGAACTTTTTTGTTTGAGGCTTTTCTTTTGCGTAGATAGCCCATGTCCATAAGTTCTTGGCGTAAACCTGTAATATCTTCTGCTGTTTGTAGGATATCTAATGAAACAAGTACAGAGTGAAGGTAGTTTAGGTCTTCTTCTATAATGGCTAGTTGATCCTCGGCAGCTATTAATGTACGCTTTGCCTTGTTGTAAATCTTGAAATAACGCTGAGCATTTGCAATAGGTGTTAATTGTTTGTCTAGTGGGATAGTAATTTCTTCATAAGGCTCTGTGTAGTAGTTGAAGGTAGTGAAGCTTTCAGATCCGGGTTCAATACTAAAGGAGTATGAAGTCAGTAACTCTCCGTAAATTTTATATAATTCACTATGTCCACTCTCTTCAATAGCTTTTTCTTGAATAACTTTTTTTCTTACTGTACGATCAATAAAAGTATGAAGAAGTTTCTTAATATCAGAAGTTTTTTGAGAGACATTAAATTTGTTGTTTTTTTCGTGGTAGTAAGATTCTATAAGCTCAGAAATAGATGAGCCTGTACACGTAGTATGTTCGCTTAAGATTTTCAGCGGGATACTATGGAAATCTATAGGTGTTCCATCTTCCTGAGTATAGATACATGGCATAAACTGATTTTCTTTAATGCGATTAATCATAGTATTAAAGTGAGCATAGAGGTTGTCAAAATCTGTAGAAGTAAGATTTTGGCAGAGTGTATCACTTTCTACATTGGCTTCTAAGCAGATTTCATTAGCTACGATAGGGCTAAGTCCACTATAAGATGAATAAAGGCCTTTAAATACTGGGAAATCTAAAGTTTTTAAGGCTTGTACAAACTCAGTAAAGTGTGTAGTGAGTGGATTTTGCTTAGATTGACTAGGTGGGGCAATATAATCTTTATTAGGAAGGATTTGACGTACACTACTCTTATCAGCGGAGATGTGCTTGATACTATCTAAAATAGTATAATTCTCTTTAGTAAGGATAATGTTACTATGTCTTCCCATGATTTCTATAATGAGTTTTTTGTTTTCTTTATCTCCAAGCTCATTAGTTGCTTCAATATGAATTTCTACAATTCTTTCAAATGAAGGCTGAGAAATAGAAACAATTTTGCCACCTGAAATATGTTTACGAAGGAGCATACAAAACATAGGAGGTTCATTGTTTGGGGAGTTTTTGGCTAAGCTTGATAAGTGAAGACGAGGGTAATTACTATTAGCTGTTAAAAGCAGTTTGTAAGCCACTCTGTTACTTCTTATAGAAAGTAATAATTCATCTTTTTCAGGTTGATATATCTTATCTATACGACCGCCTATTAAGGCAAGGTTTAATTCATGAACAATATTTGATAATACAATTCCATCTAAGGCCATAATTTAAGTCCTCCTTTACTTTAAGCGAAGTATAGCATAATTTTTTTGAAAATAAAAGTGATATGTGATATAATATAGAGCAATTGATTTGCAGAAGGTAGCGAACTGATAGAGGAGCCAAGTGCAAATAAACACAAAGGATAAAAAGCTGATGGAAGCAGGGATAGTATGATAAATAGTATGACAGGCTATGGTAGGTACGAAGTAGAAGAAAATCTTAGGAAGATTAATGTAGAGATTAGTTCAGTCAATCATAGATATTGTGATCTGAATATAAAAATGCCTCGTACCCTAGCTCATCTAGAAGATAATGTAAGAAAATTACTTAAAGAAAAGATATCTAGAGGGAAAGTAGAAGTTAGTATATATTATACAAGTATGTCACAAGATGATATAGATGTAGTTGTTAATGAAGCAATCTGTAATAACTATATTCAAAGTCTTAGAAAGATTGGAAAACAATTTAATTTGAAAGATAATTTAGGCATAGCAGAAGTTATGGAACTTAATGACATCATTAATGTACAGAAAAAACCTGCTAATATAGAAACAATTTGGCTTACTATAGAAAAATGTATAGAAAGAGCATTAGATGATTTTAAAACAATGCGTTTTAAAGAAGGTAATGCCTTACAAAATGACATACTATATAAGACACAGACCGTTGCAAGCATTACTGGGAAGATTGAAGAACTAAGTTATCTAGTTGTAGAGCAGTACAGAGTAAAGCTTAAAGAAAGATTACAAAAATTATTAGATAATGTACCAGTAGATGAAGTGAGAATGGCTACAGAGATAGCAATGTTTGCAGATAGAAGTGCTATTGATGAAGAGCTTATAAGACTAAAAAGTCATGTAGATCAACTAAATACCATCTTAAAAGATGGTGGAGTAGTAGGAAGAAAATTAGATTTCTTAATGCAAGAGATGAATAGAGAGGCCAATACTATAGCTTCTAAATCTAACGATTGTGCCATTACAAACTATGCTGTAGAACTTAAAACAGAAATAGAAAAAATTAGAGAGCAAGTTCAAAATATTGAGTAGAACTCTAAAAAGGAATGGTAAGCTTTAAATAAGAAGAATAATATATGGGCTTTAAGGAGATAATTATGCAAAGTGAAGGATTAAAGATTATTTTATCTGGTCCATCAGGTTCAGGAAAAGGAACAATTGTAAAGGAACTTATTAAAGAAAGTAACTTTGTTGTTTCTATATCTGCAACAACCAGAGGTCCAAGAGTCGGTGAAGAACATGGCGTACACTATTTCTTCAGAGAAAAAGAAGAATTTGAAGAAATGATTGCAAAGGAAGAGCTACTAGAGTATGCTAACTTCTGTGGAAATTATTATGGCACACCGAAATCTTTTATTGATGAAACGATTAAAGATGGAACAGATGTTATATTAGAGATAGAGGTACAAGGGGCACTTCAAGTTAAAGAAGTTTATCCGGAAGCTATTTTCATCTTTATTATGCCGCCAACTTTTGAAGAACTTAAAAAAAGACTTGTTGGCAGAAATACAGAAACACCAGAGGTTATAAAGAAGCGTCTTGCAAGAGCTGAAGATGAACTCTTGCATTATAAAGAGTATGACTATATAGTAGTTAATGAAACGATTGAAGAAGCGGCAACGCAAATCAAAGAAATTGTAAAAGCAGAAAAACTAAAAAGCTATAGGTATAAACAATATATACAAGATATGCTAAATTCTAAAGGAGGCAATTAAAAATGTTACAACCATCTTATACACAACTTATGAAAAAATTAAATGCTGATGCAGAAGAAACAGTGGTAACAAGTAGATATTCAATCGTTATTGCAACAGCAAGAAGAGCAAGACAAATTATCGATATCGTTAATCTTGAAGCAAATGCAAAAGCAGATAAAACAGGTGCTACACAAGTTGATCCAATGAGACTTAAGGAAGCCGCAGAACTGAATGAAATGTTAAAAACTAGAAAACCAACATCTATCGCTGTAGACGAACTTTACACTGGTAAGATTACAATGAAAGAACAAATTATTGAAGGATAAATAAGTGGATTCCACTTATTTATCCTTTACTGATATTTAAAGAATGGGGCATAATATGTGTAAGTATGCACAAGTAGTTATCGAATTTGCTACGGCAAAACAAATAGATAGATTTTTTACTTACAAAATAGATGATGCTTTAAAAGATAAAGTAGTAGTAGGTTGTAGAGTGAAGGTGCCCTTTGGAAAAGGTAATAAGTATCAAATAGGCTATGTGGTGCATCTACTAGAAGCGGTACTAGATGAAGGCTACAAAATCAAATCTATTTTAGATACTGTAGATGAAGGGCCTATTCTCTCCGAAGAACAACTGGATGTAGCTAGATTTATTACTGAGTATTATGGATCAAGTTTTGCGGCAAGCATTGGTGCTATTTTACCACCAGGTTTAACTGAAAAACCTCTGAAATATGAAAAAAGTTTTAGTGATTATATAGAAACCAATCAAGATAGAGAAAGTATAGGACACTATATTTTTCAAAATAGCCATAAGAAAACCTTTGCTAAGCAAAAGCAGATTTTGGAGTGTATTTTGTTAAATGGCAAGGCTACCCTGGATGAATTAAGTGATTGCATAGGTTCTTGTAGTTCAAGTGTGAATACACTGATTAAGAATGGTTTACTTAAAAAACAAAGATATTATGATGAAATCATAGCAGATACTATTTCTCATGAAAAGTTTAAGCAGCTTAATGAAGAACAACAGATAGCTTATGATCAGATGCTAGCATATATTAAGAATGATGAGTATCAAACTATTTTGTTACAAGGAGTAACTGGTAGTGGTAAAACAGAAATTTTTCTATATACTATTAAAGATGTACTTGAAAAAGGTGGAGCAGCTATTGTGTTGGTGCCGGAAATTGCCTTAACTAGACAAACGGTAAATCGTTTTAAAGAAAGGTTTGGAAATGCAGTAGCACTTACTCATAGCCGAATGACACCTAAAGAACGTCAGAACTTATATATGAAAGCTAGAGCGGGGGACATATCTATTATAATAGGCCCGCGTAGTGCAGTTTTTGCACCGCTTAAGAATCTTAAGCTAATTGTAGTAGATGAAGAGCATGAAACCACTTATAAGTCAGAGACAACACCTAAATATAATGCAGTACAAGTGGCAAAAATGCGGATGCAAAGAACTGGTGGGATTGTCATACTAGCTTCAGCTACACCAAGCTTGGAAACCTATTATGAAGCTACTAAGGGTGAGATTAAATTAGCTACTTTGAAAAATAGAGTAGGTAATGCAGTTTTACCAAGTATAGAGGTAGTGGATATGCGAATAGAACTGCAACAAGGTAACAATAGTCCCATTAGTAGAGTTTTATACGTAGCGATAAAAACTACTCTTGAACAAGGTAACCAAGTTATGTTACTGTTAAATAGAAGAGGACATTCAACGTTTATCAATTGTAGGAACTGTGGTTTTGTTGTTAAGTGTAAACATTGTGATATTGCTATGACTTACCATATGAGAAGCAAAAGTTTAGAATGTCATTATTGTGGGAGCAAACAGGTCATTCCTGAGATATGCCCAAGTTGTGGAAGTAAACATATTAGGTTCTTTGGAAATGGGACGGAAAAGATAGAAGAATATTTAACTAATCATTTTTTAGACTATGGTGTGGGTCGAATGGATTTTGAAACAACATCTGGGAAAGATGGCCATAGCAAGATACTAGAAGCTTTTAATAACCGTGAAATTAATGTACTTGTAGGGACTCAGATGATTTCTAAAGGGCATGATTTTCCAAATGTTACTTTAGTAGGGATACTGGCGGCAGATATGTCTCTTTATATGGAGGATTTTAGAAGCGATGAGAGAACCTTTCAACTTTTAACTCAGACACTTGGTAGAGCAGGTAGAGGGGATAAAAGGGGGAATGTTGTTATTCAAACTTATAATCCAGAACATAGAGTCATTGAAAGAGTCAAGTATTTTGAATCAGAACAGTTTTATGAAGAAGAATTAGCAAGTAGGCAGTTAATGGGATATCCACCATTTAGTCATTTATTTTCATTACTTATTAGCGGAAGAGATGAGCAAGAAGTTATTCAGAAAGCACATATGCTGTCGGCTTATTACCAATACTATAACAAGAAAAAGATGTTTAAAATTATAGGACCTGTACCAGCCGTTATTAGTAAAGTAGCTGATGAGTATAGGTGGAAGATTATTATCATGGGTGAGGAACGAGAAAAAGTTCTTATTTATGGTAAGTTTTGCCTAGAAAAATTCATAAAAAGAGAATTAACAGATCGAATCAGAATAAGCTGGGATATTGACCCGCGGACGATGATTTAATTTAAAAATAAGAGGAGGCGTAGCATGGCTACAAGAACAATAAGAACACAGCAAGAAGATATACTTAGAAAGACATCAAAAGAAGTGAAAAAATTTGATGAAAGTTTATGGGCACTATTAGATGATATGGCAGATACAATGTATGAAGCGGACGGAGTAGGTCTTGCAGCGCCACAAATAGGGCTTCTTAAAAAAATATTTATTATTGACATAGGAGAGGGATTGATTGAGTTTATTAATCCAGAAGTTTTAAGTGTAGATGGCGAGCAGTTTGGTGAAGAAGGATGTCTTAGTGTACCTAAAAAATACGGGCAAGTAAGAAGGTCAAATGTAGTTAAAATGAAAGCTCAAAATAGAGAGGGTAACTGGTTTGAAATAGAAGGTGAAGAACTTATGGCAAGAGCTATGCTTCATGAAAATGATCACTTAGAGGGTAAACTTTTTGTTGACCTAGTAGAAGGTGACTTAGTAGACATGTCAGAGGACATGGAATAAGGGATTAAAGCAAGTTAGTCTAGGAGGAAATTATGAATATAGTTTTTATGGGAACACCCGATTTTGCAGTGCCACCACTGCAAATGTTAATAGATGAAGGACATGAAATTAGTCTTGTAGTAACACAGCCTGATAGACCAAAAGGTAGAGGCAAAAAAGATAATATGTCTGCAGTAAAAGAATTGGCACTTAAGTATGACTTGCCAGTTAACCAGCCAGAACGTGTAAAAAATGATGAAGAATTTTATAAACACATAAAAGCTTTAAACCCAGATCTTATAATAGTAGTAGCCTTCGGTCAGATTTTGCCTGAAAGTATACTTGAAATTCCAAGACTTGGATGTATTAATATCCATGGGTCTCTTCTTCCTAAATATAGAGGAGCAGGTCCGATTCAATGGTCTGTTATCAATCAAGAAGAAGTGAGCGGCGTAACCATTATGTATATGGATAAAGGAATGGACACTGGAGATATGCTATACAAAAAAGAAATAGCATTAGCACCAAAAGAAACTTCTGAGACGCTCTATGATAAAATGAGAATAATAGGTGCAGATGCGCTAAAAGAAGCTATGCCATTAATTATTAGCGGCGGAGTAGGTAGAGAAAAACAAGATGATACTAAAGCAACGTATGCGCCGCCAATTAGTAAGTCATTAGGTGAAGTAGACTTTAGTAAATCAGCAAAAGAAATAGATGCCTTAATAAGGGGTCTTAATCCATGGCCAGTAGCTTATACTTATTACGATAATCAATGTATGAAAGTATGGGACGTGGATGTCATTGCTGAAAACTCTACTTATGCGAGTGGAACAATTGTTAAAGTAGCTAAGGAAGGTTTGTATGTACAAACTGGAGAAGGTCAATTATGTATTAGTGAAATTCAAGCGCCTAATAAAAAAAGAATGGCAGTTTCAGAGTATATTAAAGGGCACACAATCTTAGAAGGTCAGATTCTAGGAAGATAATGATGTGAGGAGTGGATAGTATGTATTATGGTATGAGTTATGATCCAGTACAAATGCTGATTTTAATTATAAGTATGGCTATAACTGGATATGCAAGTATGAAAGTTAAGGGTGCTTTTGAAAAGTATTCTAGAGTAAGATGTTTATCTGGATATACAGGAGAAGAGACTGCTAGACGTATACTTATGATTAACAATCTAGGTTCTGTAGGTATTAAGCCTATAAACGGATCTATGACAGATCATTATAATCCACTTACCAAAGAGGTATCTTTATCTCAGACGGTTTATGGAGCAAATACAATCTCGGCTATTAGTGTGGCGGCCCATGAAGTAGGTCATGCTATTCAAGATGCTACAGGTTATGGATTTCTCAAGTTTAGACATAAAATATACCCGATTACAAACTTTGCAAGTCAGCTATCTATTCCAATTATTTTGGCAGGACTTATTTTTAGCACAGAGTTAATTACAGTTGGTATTGCATTATTTGCATTTACAACAATGTTTACTTTGGTAACACTTCCGGTAGAATTCAATGCTTCTTCTAGAGCTATAGCAGCTTTATCAGGTAGTGGAATTCTTTCTCCAGAGGAGTTAGATGGAGCAAAAGAAGTGCTTAATGCAGCAGCACTTACATACGTAGCGGCAGCGGCATCTTCAATATTGATGTTATTAAGACTCGTAATGCTTTTTGGAAATAGAAATAGAGATTAAATGAAAGGCGCTAGTTTAGCGTCTTTTCCGTTATAAAAATATATTTATTTAAGTGAGGACAAATATGAAAAGTACAAGAGAGCATATAGCAGATATATTAACAAATATAGAAAAAGAGCAAAGCTACATGCAATTAGTATTAAAAGCTGAGCTAGAAAATTTTGAAGTAAAAGATAGAGCGTTTATAAATGAAATTATTTATGGAACTATTAAATATAGAATAACTATTGATTACATTATTAACCAATTTTCTAAAACACCTATTAACAAAATGAAACCATTTATTAGAAGTGTCATGCGTATGAGTGTTTATCAAATTATGTATTTAGATAAAGTACCTGCATCAGCGGCTATCAATGAAGCTGTAAAAATTGTGCATAGAAGAAAAATGAGTAATTTATCAGGATTTATAAATGGTGTATTAAGAAACATTGATAGAAATAAAGAGAGTATTGTCTATCCGGATGATTCTAAAAATCCTATAAGTCACTTATCTGTTATCTATTCTGTTCCTGAATGGTTACTAGAAATGTGGACGCAGGATTATGGGATAGAGGTGACAAAACGTATTTGTGAATCTCTTAATGAAAGAGCAAAGGTATGTATTCGTATTAATAGCTTAGTAGCTACAAAAGAAGAAGTACTAGCAGAGCTTAAGGAGTTAGGTATAGACAGTGAAACGGGGGAGCTATTACCTGGTGAAAGTATGTATATAACAGGAGCTACATCTATTGCTCAAATGGATTCTTTTAAGCAAGGTAAATGGGCTGTACAAGATGAAAGTGCAACATTAGTGGGACATGTAGTAGATCCTAAAGCAGGAGAAATAGTGTTAGATATGTGTAGCGCACCAGGTGGTAAATCAACTCATATGGCAATGCTCATGCAAAATAAAGGAATGATTATGAGCGCAGATGTCCACGAACATAAGATGGAGATTATACAAAAGAATGCCAAGAGGTTAGGTGTAGAAATTATAGAGCCTGTTTTACAAGATGGTACAAAGATAAATGAAGCATGGAAAGAAAAATTCGATAAAGTACTTTTAGATGCACCTTGTTCAGGTCTTGGTATTATAAAAAGAAAGCCTGACATTAGATATAGTAAAACTTTAGAAGATGTAAAAGCAATAGCGCAGTTACAAGAAAAACTTCTAGAAAATGCAGTTTGCTACCTAAAGCAAGATGGAATTTTAGTTTATAGTACTTGTACGATATCAAAACAAGAAAATGAGGGTATAATTAAATGTGCCGTTGAAAAATTAGGATTAGAACTAGATAGCATAGAAGAGTATATGCCAAATATTCTTAAGCCTTATATTGAGAACAAAGCAACGATTCAAATTATGCCTTTTATGGCCAATACAGATGGATTTTTTATAGCTAGATTTAGAAAAAGAGGTAATTAAGGATGTCAGATATTATTAGTAAAAACTTAGAAGAGCTAGAGGTATTAGTAGCTGAATATAAACAAAGCAAATTTAGGGCAAAACAACTTTTTGAGTGGATTCATAGTAAGATGGAATGGGATTACGATAAAATGACCAATCTTCCAGCTGATTTTAAAGAAAAATTAAAAGAAGATTGGCCACTAAATAGTATGAAAATTCTAGAAAAATATGAATCTCAGATAGATGGGACAATAAAATACTTGTTTGAACTAGAAGATTCCCATATAATAGAAAGTGTTTTAATGAGATATAAACATGGTAATTCTATTTGTATATCTTCACAAGTTGGTTGTAAGATGGGGTGTAAATTCTGTGCTTCAACACTTGAGGGGCTTGTTAGAAATCTAAAGATATCTGAAATGTTAGGTCAAATATATTTTGTAGCTAGAGACATAGGTGAGAGAATTTCCAATATCGTTATTATGGGTAGCGGAGAACCTCTAGAATATTTAGATATTACTACAGGATTTGTGCAGATGATTAACCATCCAAAAGGTCAAAATATTGGGCAAAGACATATTACGGTATCTACATGTGGATTAGTGCCTAGAATTTACGAACTAGCTGATATGGATATGCAAATTACATTAGCTATCTCATTACATGCAACAACAGATGAAAAAAGACAACAAATAATGCCTATTGCTTATAAATATACAATTAAAGAAATATTACAAGCATGTAAGTATTATACAGACAAGACAGGCAGAAGAATTACTTTCGAATATGCCCTTATTGCAGGAAAAAATGATACTAAAGAAGATGCATTAGAACTTTATGGTTTATTAAGAGGTTCATTATGTCATGTTAATCTTATACCTATTAATAAGATAGAAGAAAGAAGTTTTGAAAGTGGTACGCAAGAAAGTATAGAAAATTTTGCTAAATTATTAAAATCTTATCATATAGAGACGACTGTACGTAGAAAATTAGGCTCGGATATAGATGCAGCATGTGGACAATTAAGGCGTAGGTATCTCAAAAAAAGAGGTGAATAAGCATGATTGCGGTTGGAAAAATTGATATCGGTATAAAACGAACTAGGAATGAAGATGGGGTATTTATTTCTAATACCCCTATTGGAGCCTTGCCAAACTTATATATTGTAGCAGATGGTATGGGAGGACATAAAGGAGGAGCAGTAGCTAGTAAATTAGCTATAGAAGCTTTTTGTGCCTATATAGAAGCTCACAATAAAATCAAGTTTGATTATGAAGAAGATATACTCAATTTACTTAAAAGAGGCATTGTTCATGCCAATTATATTATTTATAGAGAAGCAAATAATCATGAAGAATGTAAAGGTATGGGCACAACACTGACCCTATGTACAGTTATTAATAATAAAATATATAGTGCGCATGTAGGCGATACTAGAATTTACCTTGTTAATAATTCGCATATCCGTCAAATGACCATAGATCATTCATTGGTACAAGAAATGGTAGAACAAGGTTTTATTTTGGAAAGTGAAGTAAAAGAGCACCCCCAAAGACATGTGATTACAAGAGCTGTTGGTACATATGAGAACATTAAAGTTGATACTTTAATTAGTGAGCTAGAAGGAGTAGAATATATACTTTTGTGTTCTGATGGACTGACTTCTATGATAAGTAATGAAAAAATACAGATGCTTATCTATAGTGAGCAAAACAATTTAAATGACATAGTAGAAAGACTTATTGACGCAGCGAATGCTGAAGGTGGGTTAGATAATATAGCCGTAATAATGGGAAAAAGATGTGAGGTGATACGATGATATTAACACCGGGAACAATACTTGGAGAACGTTATGAAATTATTGAAAAAATAGGTGCAGGTGGCATGTCTATTGTGTATAAGGCTAAGTGCAATAGATTGCAAAGATTTGTAGCTGTAAAGATGCTTCGAGAAGAATTTGTTAAGGATGAAGAATTTGTTGAGAAATTTAAAGTAGAAGCTTTGTCTGCGGCTAGATTATCTCATCCTAATATAGTAGGAGTTTATGATGTAGGCAATGACCATGATCTCCATTATATTGTGATGGAATATATGGAAGGACATACTTTAAAAGAGCTTATTGCTAGAGAAGGTCCTTTAGAAGAAAAAATGGTATTAGAATATGGAATTCAAATGCTAAATGCTATAGGGCATGCTCATAAAAAACAAATTATTCATAGGGATATTAAGCCGCAAAACATTTTAGTTACTCAAGATAAAGTATTAAAGGTAACAGATTTTGGTATTGCTAGAGCTGTAGATTCCTCAACCATTGTAACAACAGGGAATGCAATCGGGTCAGTGCATTATTTTTCACCAGAGCAAGCAAAAGGAAAATATGTTAATGAAACAAGTGATTTATACTCTTGTGGTATTGTTTTATTTGAGTTAGCAACAAAGAGGCTACCATTTGAGGCTGATTCTCATGTGTCTATTGCACTTAAACATATCAACGAAGAGATTCCACATCCCTCTACATTTAATCCGTTAATGAGTAAGGGGCTTGAACAAATTATTTTAAAAGCGACTAATAAAAAACAAGAATTAAGATATCAGTCTGCAGAAGAGATGATAAAAGATGTAAAAGCTGTTATGGCTAATCCTAATTATGTAGTGAAAGCTAATATAGTAAGTGAAGAAATGGGGAATACTGTTTTATTGACTGACCTAGAAACAAGCTATATTAGGGAAAATGATAGAAAAGAAAATGGAGAGCATGTTCAAATGCCACCAAAACCTAGAAAACTAGATGTAGAAGAAGTCTATGGTGAAGACTTTGAAGAAGAGGAAGAAGGCGAGATTTCCTCAACTTACAAAATATTAGTAGGCATTGGAGGTATATTAGCTACATTGTTACTAGTAGGTATACTCGGGGCAGTAGCTTTCTTCTTTCTTCCATCTTGGACAGCTACAGATGCAGTCATTGTGCCTAAAGTAGAAGGTGTCATGTTAGAAGAGGCGCAAAGTTTAGCTAAAGACAGGGGCCTTACAATCAAAGTGTCAAGTGAAGAAGCAAGCAAGCAGGTGCCGGGAACTATTATTAAGCAACTACCTAAGGCAGATGCAACAATAGATAAAAATGGTGTGATACAAGTTGTTGTAGCGACTGCTGAAGTTATTGCTAAAGTAAATGTTCCAGATGTAGTAGGTATGAACAATGCAGATGCGCAAAGGCAATTAGAGATTAAAGATTTAACAAGTTATGTAGATAGAGAATATGATGAAAATGTAGAAGTAGGAAAGGTTATTTCACAATCACCCGTTTCAAATACAGAGGTGGAAAAAGGTGAAATGATTACATTAGTAGTTAGTAAAGGTCCTAAAATTATTAAGGCTAATGTGCCAAACTTACTAGGTCAAACTGAGGCAGAAGCAAATGTAAGCCTTGCAAATGCTAACTTAGGAATGGGCAGGATATCAGAAGAATATAGTGCTACGGTAGAAAAAGGTCGTATTATAAATCAAAGTATTAGTGCCAACAACTCTGTAGAAGAGGGTACTAGAATAGATATTGCTATAAGTAAAGGAGTAGAAGAAGTGATTCCGGAAGAAGTAGTTCCAGAAGAGATTCCAGAGACTCTTCCTGATGAGAGTGAGCAGCCAGGAACTGAAGGTGAAGGACAAGAAACGGAAGAAACTGAAGTAACTACAACATACACTTTGAATTTACCAGCAGGAAGTGACAAACCAGAATATCATGTACTAGTTACTTTCCAAACGGATCAAGGTGTGAAATCATTATTTGATGAAGTCATTAAACATGAAGACTTCCCTATGAGTATACAAATCACAGGGTCTGGTTCGGGAAGATTGATAACTTATTTTGATGGACAACAAGAATATGAAGACAACTATAGTTTTTAATGAGGTGACTAATTAAATGATACAAGGTACTATAATAAAAGGTATTGCTGGATTTTACTATGTAAAGGTAGAGGGCAAAGTTTATGAGTGTAAAGCAAGAGGTAGATTTAGAAAAGAAAATATTACACCGTTAATAGGCGATAGAGTAATGATTAGTGTGGTGGATGAAATACAATATAATTCAAATGAATATAGTCAAGGTACAGTAGAAGAGATTTTAAAGCGTACAAATAAGCTTATTAGGCCGCCAGTTGCTAATGTAGACCAAGGAATAGTAGTTTTTGCAGTAACTTATCCAGAAATCCATTTAGATCTACTTGATCGCTTTTTGGTTATGGTAGAAATAGAAGGGATAAAGCCTTATATAGTACTTAATAAGATAGATGGAAGTAATCTAGAGAGTTATAAGTATATAGTGGATGGGTATAGTAAAAGTGGATACGAAGTAGTTTGTGTATCAGCTAAGGAAAAACTTAACGTAGATAGAATTAAGGAAATATTGAAAGATAAGACCTCTTTCTTTGCAGGGCCATCAGGAGTAGGTAAATCTACACTACTTAATGCGATTCAACCTGATTTAAAGCTACAAACGGGAGAAGTTAGTGTCAAAATTAAAAGGGGTAAACATACTACAAGGCATGTAGAATTATTGCCATTAAACCAAGGGGGATATGTATTAGATACCCCAGGGTTTACCTCTCTTCAATTTGAAGAAATTGATCAAAATGAATTAAGACATTACTTCCCAGAGTTTGGACGATTTGAAGGTAAATGTAAATTTAATGGATGTAGCCATATCCATGAACCAGGTTGTAAAGTGAAAGAAGCACTTGAAAAAGGTGAGATGTTCGAACTAAGATATGCAAGTTACGTGACCTATTACAATCAATTAAAAGACATAAGGAGATGGTAAGATGATACATTTAGCGCCGTCAATATTAGCAGCAGATTTTGCTAATTTAGAAAAAGACATAAAAAGAGTAGAAAAAGCAGGAGCTACATTTATACATGTAGATGTAATGGATGGACATTTTGTGCCTAATATTACCTTAGGAGCACCCATTGCTAAAGCTGTTAGAAAACATATAGAAGGTGTAATGGATGTGCATTTAATGATTAGTAATCCAGATATGTTCTTAGAAGATTTCAAAGAAGCAGGTACGGATATTTTAACTGTGCATATAGAAGCTTGTACGCATATTCATAGAACGATTCAAAGAATTAAGCAGTTAGGTATGAAGGCAGGTGTTTCTTTAAATCCTGGAACACCTGTATCAGTTATAGAAAGTATTATAGATGAGGTAGATATGGTACTTATCATGTCTGTTAATCCTGGATTTGGTGGTCAAAAATTCATTCCTTATTCCTTGACTAAAATAGCACAAGTAAGAGAAATGGCGAAGGCTAGAAATAAAAAACTTCTTATTCAAGTTGATGGTGGTGTAGATTTATCTAATGTGGAAGAAGTTATAAGTGCGGGAGCCAATGTTATTGTAGCGGGATCTGCGGTATTTAGTGCATCTGATCTTGATCAACGTGTAGTAGACTTTAAAGAAATATTTGGAAAATTTGAGGGATAAGATGAAAATACTTATTTTAACAAATGGAGAATATGGAGATTACTCATTTTGTAAAGATATTAGTGGGTATGATAAGGTGATATGTGCAGATAATGGGATGAAACATGCTCGGCATTTAGGTATTGTACCGGACTATATTATTGGAGATTTTGATAGTAGCGCTCAGGAAGACTTAGTCTATTTTAAAGAGAAGAATAGCACTATTTATAAAGTGCCTCAGATAAAAGATGAAACAGATACAGAACTTGCTATGGACAAGGCGATAAGCTTAGGGGCGTCATATGTCGATATATATGGCGGTGTGGGGAGTAGAATGGATCACACCTTGGGAAATATACACCTTTTATATAAAGCTCTTAGAAGTGACGTAAGGGTATCTCTGGTGAATTCTAATAATAATATTGTATTGATAGAAGATGCGGTAGTTTTAGAAGGAGAGGTGGGCCAATTAGTAAGTCTCATTCCTTTTACTGAAGAAGTAACAGGTGTGAATACTTGTGGATTGGCTTACAAGCTTGCAGATGGGATATTTGAAATGGGTAAACCATATGGTGTAAGTAATTATATGACTGAAAAAGAAGCAAAAGTAGAAATAAAAACAGGAAAACTTTTGGTGATAAAAAGTAACGATTAAAAATGTGGGTTTCACTCACATTTTTTTTTGTTTTGAATAATATGGTTATATAGTTGATAAATGGAAGCAGGTAGTGCATATGAAAAAACGTGTAATCGGCTTATCATGCTTTTGTATAGGGTGTGGAATGATACTCGTAGTGGTAGTACCTGCGCTGGGCTGGGTTCTAACGGCAGCAGCTCTGCTTATCATTGCAGGCTATATACTTGCGTGTTGTTAATGGAGGTGTATCTATGGTTATTAAAATTGTTAAACCACCCAAATTAGTAGGAAAGATTTTAGCTAAAATCTTTGGAATAAAAAGACAAGATTCTTAAAAGAAAAAATAAATACAAATAAAGGGAGTACCAATTGGTACTCCCTTTAAAACAAAAATTCCATATTATATCTATAGTAGATAGGGAATATGGAATAATGCATATCTCTAATTAAGCACGAGAAACTAAATTTGAACGTAAACAACGTGTACACACGTTCATTGTTCTAACAGCACCATTTTGTGCTACTCTAACTTTTTTTACGTTTGCTTTCCACATTTTATTTGATCTTCTATGAGAGTGGCTGACTTTAATTCCAAAGTGCACGTCTTTTGAGCAGATTTCACATTTTGCCACAATAAACACCTCCTTGATTCTAAATCCGTGACATAACAAATGATATTTTAACAGATAATAAGATAGATTTCAAGCTGTTACATAATATTTATTTTATTAATCAAGAAATCTTCCTTTACTGTACCATATTAAGGGGTTTATTTATATAGTATTATTATGTTATAATAGTATGAATAAATAAGTAATATAAAGTATATATGTATATATATATCAAACAAGGAGGTAAGTTATGGCAGGGAAATTTTCTAATGAATATGGAACGATTACGATTGATGAAGAAGTTATTGCTCAGATTAGTGGTATAACTGCTATGGAATGCTATGGAATAGTTGGAATGGCAGCTAGAAATGTAAAAGATGGTATTGTTCAACTTTTAAGAGGCGAGAGTCTTACAAAAGGTATTGCTGTTGAAGTAAAGGATAATAGTATAGATATAGAGTTCCACATTATTGTAGAATATGGAACTAAAATTTCCGCTGTTACAGACAATCTCATGAGTACTGTAAAATATAAACTGAAAGAAATACTAGGGCTTGAGGTTCAAAAAATCAGAATATATGTTGAGGGTGTAAGAGTAGATCACTAATACACTACAAGAGTGGAAATTTGAGGAGGCACGAAAAGTGAAATTAGAAACAATAGATGCTAAGCTACTTCAAAGTATGTTTGTAGCGGGAGCTAAATTACTAGATGAAAGAAAAGACATGATTAATGAACTGAATGTTTTTCCAGTACCAGATGGAGATACAGGAACAAATATGTCATTAACGATGTTAGCAGCTGCAAAAGAAGTACAAGCAATTGAGGCAGTAAGTGTAGATGCAGTAGGTAAAGCAGCTTCTACAGGCTCACTAAGAGGAGCTAGAGGAAATTCAGGGGTTATCTTATCACAGCTTATTCGTGGTTTTGCAAAAGGGTTAACAGAAGAGAAGATTGATACATTAACACTTGCTAATGCATTCCAGATGGGCGTAGATACCGCATATAAAGCTGTTATGAAGCCGAAAGAAGGTACAATCCTTACAGTAGCTAGAGAAGTAGCAAGCAAAGCTATGCAACTTAGCATGGAGATAACTGATATTGAAGAGTTTGCAAGAAAAGTTATTCAACATGGATATGATGTACTTAGTCAAACACCTGAGATGTTACCAGTTCTTAAAGAAGCTGGAGTAGTAGATGCAGGCGGAGAAGGCCTTATGAGTATTCTTGAAGGGGCTGCTATGGTTATAACAGGAGATATCAAAATAGATATTGTTAAACCAGTAGCTAAAACAAATGCATTTAGTGCTTTAAAAACATTTAATACAGAAGATATTACTTTTGGATACTGTACGGAGTTTATTGTAAATAGAGATTTAAGTAAGAACTATGATGAATATGCTACAAGAGATTATTTAGATACAATTGGAGATAGTATTGTTGTAGTATCAGATGAAGAGTATATCAAAGTACATGTACACACAGATAATCCTGGACTTGCTCTTCAAAAGGCATTAGAGTTTGGAAGCCTTACAAGTATCAAGATAGAGAATATGCGTGAGCAGCATTCTTCTATTTTTGAGGAAGGTGAAGAAACTCCAAAGAAAGAAGAACTAAGAAAAGAAATTGCGTTTGTATCTATAGCTGCAGGCAGTGGTATCGCGGAAATTATGAAAAGTCTTGGTGTTGATGTAGTCATCGAAGGTGGTCAAACTATGAACCCAAGTATAGAAGATATTGCTAAAGCAGTTGCAAAATGTCATGCAAAAGATGTTGTTGTACTACCAAACAATAAAAATATTATTTTAGCAGCAGAGCAAGCAGCAGCTGTTACAGAAGATTGTAAAGTACATGTTATTCCATCAAATACTATGCCACAAGGTATATCAGCAATGATTGGATATGACAATACAAGTCATGAGATAGAGCAAACTGTAGAGAATATGAGAGAGTCTATGTCACTAGTTGAGACAGCTCAAATTACAATAGCTGTTAGAGATACGACTATAGATGGGCAAGAAATCAAAGAAGGTGAATACTTAGGTATTTTAGAAGGCAATATTGTAGTTCATAATGTAGATCTAAAAGAAACCTTCAAAGAATTAATAGTGAAGATGAATGAAGAAGCGGAGATTATAACAGTGTATTATGGAGAAGATATTACGGAGGAAGTAGCAGGGGAGTACTTAGAAGAAGCTCAGGCATTATTCCCAAATGCAGATGTTGAACTTCACCATGGTAATCAGCCAGTGTATTACTTTATGATTTCAGCGGAATAATAACTGTGAAAAGACTAAAGCTTGCCTTTAGTCTTTTTCATTTATACATATTACAGATAAAGTGGTGATTGAAGATGAAACTACAAGAATCTATAGTAACCCTAAAAGGGATAGGTGATCAGACAGCTAATAAATTTCATAAGTTAGGTGTATATACTTTGCAAAACCTCATTGAACATTATCCAAAAGAATATGAGGATAGAAGAAAAGTTATGAGTATATGTGATACAGATATGGAAGAAGAAAATAATATTATAGCTACCGTAGCTTCTGTGCCGCAAGTATCCAAAAAAGGAAGACATATTATTGTCTCTTTCCGGGTGAAAGATGAAACGGGCAGCATTTTTGTTGCTTTTTTTGGACAACCTTATATGAAAAATAATTTTGTATTGGGACAAACTTATAATTTTTATGGAAAAATTAAAAAACAGTATGGAAAAATTGAAATGGAATCTCCGGAATACGAAAAAATTGGAGAAGCAGGTGTAGCCAAGGGTGCTAAAATTACACCTATTTATCCATCTACTAGTAAACTTTCCCAAAAGGTTATTAGACAAATGATAGAAAGTGTACTTAAAGAGTGTATGCCTTTAATCAAAGAAACTTTGCCAGAAGTTATTCGAGAAAAGTATGCTTTGGTTTCTAAACCATATGCTATAACAAATATACATTTTCCAGAAAGTGATGAAGCATTTTTTGAAGCAAGAAAGAGATTGGTATTTGAAGAACTTTTGATGTTACAGCTGAGCTTATATACGCTTAAATCTGATTTTGCTAAAAAAAATCAAGGATTATCCAAAAATCTGCCAAATGATTTTATGGAATTTATAAAAAGTTTACCTTTTGCATTAACAGGTGCCCAAAAGAGAGTGCTTAATGAAATTATAAAAGATATGAAGAGTCCTTTTGTGGGAAATAGGCTTGTACAAGGGGATGTAGGTTCAGGAAAGACTGTAGTAGCAGCGGTTGCTTTGTTTATTGCAGTTAGAAACAACTTACAGGGTGCACTTATGGCGCCAACAGAAGTATTAGCCAAGCAGCACTATGAGTTTTTAATGCAAGTATTTGAACCTTTTGGTATGCGGATAGCCCTTTTGACAGGTTCGACTACTAAAAAACAAAAAAACCAAATATTAGAAGGTCTTAATCAAAGTGAAATTGACATCTTAGTAGGAACGCATGCCCTTATAGAAGAAAATGTAACACCTCCAAGACTTGGGTTGGTGATTACAGATGAGCAGCATCGATTTGGCGTAAGACAAAGGCTAAAGCTTTCAGAAAAAGGTGTTACACCAGATGTTATTGTTATGACAGCTACACCTATACCTAGGACACTTGCTTTGATTCTTTATGGAGATATGGATATTTCTATTATTGATGAATTACCACCAGGGAGACAACCGATCAAGACAAATGCGGTGGACTCGGCTTACCACCCAAGAATCTATACTTTCATTCAGAAACAGGTAGAAGAGGGAAGACAATGCTATATTATTTGTCCAATGGTAGAAGAAAATGAGAAACAAAGCGAACTAAAAAGTGTGGTAGAGTATACCGAATATTTAAGTAGTAAAGTCTTTACGAATATTCCTATAGAATATCTACATGGAAAGATGAAATCTAGGGAAAAAAATGAAGTTATGGAACGATTTGCTAAAGCTGAAATAAAAATCCTTGTGTCTACAACTGTAGTGGAGGTAGGGGTAAACGTACCTAATGCAACAGTGATGCTTATAGAAAATGCCGAACGATTTGGCCTAGCTCAGCTTCATCAGCTTAGAGGGCGAGTAGGTAGAGGAAAGCATAAATCTTATTGTGTGTTAGTGAGTGACTCGAAGAATAAAGTGACTAAAAAACGATTAAAGATTATGGAAGAAAGTACAGATGGATTTGTTATTGCAGATACAGATCTTAAGTTAAGAGGGCCTGGTGAATTTTTTGGAACAAGGCAACATGGTCTTCCAGAAATGAAGATTGCAAATTTATATACAGATAGTAATACATTAAAGCAAGTACAAGAAGAAGCGAAAATAATATTGCAACAAGATCCAGCTCTTGAAAAAATAGAAAATAAATACTTATTAGAAGAGCTTATGGAGAAAATCAATCAAGAAGATATACACAAAGCATTATAAAATAGACAGCAGATGAGTATGTTTGTAACAAGGAGGATTATTTTGAGAATAATTAGTGGAAAATGTAGAGGAACAAAGCTTGAAGCCCCAGGGGGAATGAGTACTAGACCAACTACAGATCGAATTAAAGAAACATTATTTAATATTATAGCCTTTGATTTACCAGGATGTAAGTTTTTGGATTTATTTGGTGGAAGTGGAGCAATAGGAATAGAAGCTTTAAGTCGTGGAGCAGAAAAAGTTGTATTTATTGACAATGGTCAGGAAGCTACCAAATGTATTAACAAAAATTTGCAAAAAACGGGATTGCAAAATTTGGGAATAGTATATAATATAGATGTATATAGTGGTATTAAGAAGTTAGGAAGTCAAAATGCAAAATTTGACATTATATTCTTAGACCCACCTTATAATCTAGTAGGGTTAAATGAAATATTTAAGGAAATAGTAGAAAATGATTTGTTAGCTGATAAGGGCTATATCATCTTAGAAAATGCATCAGAAGCTATAAAAATTGAAAATGAAAAACTAAAGTTAGCTAGAGAAAAAGTGTACAAGACGACAACTTTAAGTTTTTTTGAAAGGATATAAGCAAAGTGAAAATAGGAATTTACCCAGGAAGTTTTGACCCAGTTACGAAGGGACATATGGATGTTATTGAAAGAGCTTCAAAATTAGTTGATGTTCTTATTGTTTCAGTACTCACCAATCCTCATAAGAATTCAGGGATGTTTACTATAGAAGAGAGGATGGATCTACTAAGTAATAGTGCAAAACATATCTCGAATATTCAAATTGATTCTTTTTCAGGACTTTTAGTAGACTATGCCAAGGAAAAAGAAGCGTGTGTTATTGTTAGAGGACTAAGAGCGGTAACAGATTTTGAATATGAGATGCAAATGGCACAGATTAATAAAAGTCTTTTGCCTGAAGTAGAAACTGTTTTTCTAGTTACCAACGCAGAATATTCTTTTTTAAGTTCAAGTTCAGTAAGAGAACTTGCTATGTTTAAAGGTAAATTTCATAGCTTAGTTCCAAAGTATGTGGCAAATAAATTAGATGAAAAGTTTCATTAAGGAGGCGTTAGCGTGGAATTTAACAAAGAAGCAGAGATAACCTATTTGTTAGATAGGCTAGAAGATGTGTTAGAAGAGGGGAAAGCTACTTTTTTATCTAGCAAAATATCTATTGATAGAGATGAAGTATTAGATTATATCAAAGATATTAGACTTAAGTTACCAACAGAGCTGCAACAATCTGTATGGATTGTTGAAGAGCGAAATAAAATTTTAGCTGAAGCTCAAAATGAAGGACAATTAATCTTGCAAGAAGCCCAAGATACGCTTCAAAAGATGATAGACCAACATGAGATTACTAAGTATGCCGAAGAAAGAGCTCAGTATATATTAGATGCTGCAAGAAAAGATGCAAGATCAGTACATCTTGGTTCAATTGAGTATGCAGATGAAACGATGAAACAAGTAGAGCAAAGACTTAAAGGGACTTTAGATGTTATACATAAAGAAGTTCAGGATTTTGAGGCTTATGTAACGGATGTGCTTAGAACGTTATATGATCATAGACAAGAGTTAAAGGGTGTAGTAACGAATCAGATGAATAATGGAGAACAATAGTATCAAAAAAAGGCGATAGGATTAGAGAGGCAAGAAATCTCTTATCTTATCGCCTTTTTGGGGGCTAAGGCATAGCGTATTAAATGAGTAGGTGTGTATCTTTATTTCTTAGGAATACCTCTTTTTAGAAAATAAGTGAGGTAGCTTAGCTTTACGTGAGAATGATAAAAGTCTAAAGATAACGATAATGATGCAGATGACCATAATAAGAAAAAGAATAGATGTATTAAAAGAAACAGTGGATGTTTGATTTGTATACATGAAGAACATAGGGTAAAGTAGCATGGTATAAATATAAGCAATGACGGCTTGAAAAAACTTAGAAATCATATAAAGGACTAAAGAAAGATTTGAACCTTGTAGTAAGTGTGCAGATTGAAATATAACGCAGAACCCACCAAAAGCTATAATGGCAGAAATAAGTGACAGACTTTGAAGAGAAAAATTATTTGTAGTGCAGATTAAAGCAACACCATTGGAAAATTCAAAGCTTCCTAAGAGAATGCTAGATAAAAAATCTGGAGATAAGTGCAATGAAGTTGATAGGGAGGCTGTTGCATTTTGAATAAGTATAGAGGATTTTAGAATACTAATAATAACGGAGAAGAAAATAATATACCCACCTACATAAACGATGGTGTCCATAGCATTCTGTACAGCACTTGTGAAGGCTACGGAAAAATTAGGTGACTGAGCAGCGTATGGTGCTACTTGGCATGCAGAGGAGATGGGCTCGACAGGTGTATAGAATCTAAAGAGTAATAACATGGTAAAAGCTGATAAAATATGTATAATGACTAAGAAATAGCCGATTTGAGGAGATTTAAGAAGAATACTCCCCACAGTGCCTATAATAAATAGACAACCACAGTTATTGGCAAAACAAAAGGTTTTCTGAGCTTCTAAGAAGGATATAGACTTGGTATCTAGAAGTTGTTTGCTAAGTTTGGCTCCAGTAGGATACCCGCCTATAACTCCCATAATAAAAGTTAAGAAGCTACCGCCAGAGATTTTGAAAAGTTTAGAGGTAATAGGGTGAATAAGATGACTCACTTTAAAAATAACCCCTAAGTTAAATAGCATATTAGTCAGAATGATAAAAGGTAAGAGTGAAGGAAGAAGTTTGTTAAACCAAAGAAGTAGGCCAGATTCGGCGCCTTTGATACAAATTTCAGGGAAAAGTAAGATGTTTAACATAACAAGTACAATTAAAAGTGTAACGAATAAGGTAGAAAGTTTTTTTTTCATAGGTGCCTCCTGGAATTTTAAATGCTTGTACTCTAAATTCTATGACAAGCTTTTGGAAAAAATGAAAAGGTCTGTGAGAATTTTAAATATAAATAGCAAAAGCCTCAAGCTATTCTTTAAAATAGCTTGAGGCTTTTGCATCATGAAAATAATATTAATCTATAACAAGGAAACTCTGAGAAAAATCTTGATTGTAGAAAGAGGGAAGTTCTTTGCCTAAATAGTAAAGGTTAGTTGCATGTATCTCATAATCTATAAGGCATTTAGCTTCGGGGGAGAGTTTGTTGTAAACTTTACCTAGATTAGTGATAACAGGAACGGTAGACGCTTTAGAAAGCGCAGAAAGAAGAGGCAAAGAATCTTTTTTACAACCTAGTACTCTAATATAGGGAATCCAATCCAATTTTTCTAAGCTATCTAAATCATTTTGTTTAACATCCAATAAAATTTTTAGAATAGCCCTATGAACAGTAGCGCGGCTATAAGTCTTAGAAGTCACTTCGTCAATAATATCAGAAGCCTTTAAATGTTTAAGATAAGCATTGTAAATGGAGTGGCATAAATTTTTTGGAATATCCCACAAAGAATATAAATCATCTAAGGTGGAAAATATAAGCTTATGATGTAAAATCATAGAAAAATTATCCAGTGAAGGAGATGTGTTAGCATTTTGTAAGAGTAAATCAAAAGAATGACTAGGCATGGTGCATTCTATATCTTCTATATTGGAAGATTTAAACTGATTTCTAATGGCGGTTGCAGAAGCAATAGACGCGTGAATAGAAGTATCGTGATAATGGGAAGTTTTGCGTTTGATAGTAATAGGTTTAATGCTCGATTGATATTTAATAAGTGCCTTGATATATTCAATACCTAATATATTATTAGGATTATTAAGAAGCGATTCTAAATGAGCGTGAGAGGATGTCCCCTGTTTTCTAAGATAATCTATAAGTGCTAGCTCGCGTGATTTAGGATAGCTTGTACCTGTGTTAAGATAGGTTTTAATGAGAGAAGATAGCTCGGGCGATTCATGGACTAAGGTATGAGCTATTTCTTGCATAAGCGTAATATCATCTATCTCAGAGCCAAAGCATAGGCTATTTACAATGCCGCTCTTGTGAAAGACTGAGATTGCAGCCTCAGCAAAGCGCTCAGCACTAGCTGTAGCAAAGGGGAAAGGAAGCTCAAGTACCATGTCTACCCCACATTTAAGCGCCATTTGCGTTCTAGTATATTTATCAACGATACAAGGGTTACCTCTTTGAGCAAAGTTGCCACTCATAACCGCTATTATTTTATCACAGCCTGCTAGTTTTTTTGTTTGTGTAAGTTGATAAAGATGTCCATTGTGAAAAGGATTATATTCAGCGACGATGCCAGTAACATGCATAAAATGTATTCCTCCTATGAAAATTATTAATAATGAACTTTATTGTATAACAAAGTTTTTGAAAATTAAAGCAGGAAATTTTGAATTGACTCTTGTATACATGGAATACATTTACTATAATAGGATAGAGAGTAACCTATAAAGGAAAATTTTGAAAGGGGTTTTTTTATGTCTTTTTTACAAAACATTAAAGAGCGTGCACAGAATGACAAGAAAACAATCGTATTACCAGAAACTGGTGATATGCGTACATTAAATGCCGCTCATACAATTTTAGAAGAAAAACTTGCAAACCTTATTCTAATTGGGAATAAAGAAGAGATTTTAGCAAAATCAGAAGGATTAAATTTAAGCGAAGCTCAAATTGTAGATCCAGCTGATTTTGTTGAAATGGAAGCTTATGTAAATAAACTTGTAGAACTTAGAGGCTCAAAAGGAATGACTTCTGAGAAAGCCGCAGAGATTCTTGTAAAAGATTCATTATTCTTAGGCGTTATGATGGTAAAACAAGGAATGGCAGATGGAATGGTTGCTGGTGCAGCTAACTCAACAGCTAACGTACTTAGACCATCACTACAAATCTTAAAAACAGCTCCAGGTACAAAACTTGTATCATCATTCTTTGTAATGGTAGTGCCAGATTGTGAAATGGGAGCAAATGGTACATTTGTATTTTCTGACTGTGGACTTAACCAAAATCCAAACTCAGAAGAACTTGCAGCTATTGCACAAAGTTCAGCAGCAAGCTTTAGTCAATTAGTAGGTGAAGAACCTATCGTAGCTATGCTTTCACATTCTACATACGGTAGTGCAAAACATGTAGATGTAGATAAAGTAGTAGAAGCGACAAGAATTGCTAAAGAAATGGCTCCGGAACTTAAAATTGATGGGGAGCTTCAATTAGATGCTGCTATCGTTAAAGAAGTTGGACAAGCTAAAGCACCAGAAAGCAAAGTAGCTGGACAAGCTAACGTACTTGTATTCCCAGACTTAGATGCTGGTAATATTGGATACAAACTTGTTCAAAGACTTGCAAAAGCAGAAGCTTATGGACCAGTAACACAAGGAATAGCAAAGCCTGTTAACGATTTATCTCGTGGATGTAGCGCAGAAGATATCGTAGGGGTAGTAGCTATTACAGCAGTACAAGCACAAAGCAATTAATATATTATATATAATACAAAACTCAAGGAGTGAATAGCATGAAAGTATTAGTAGTAAACTGTGGTAGTTCATCATTAAAATACCAATTATTAAACATGGAAAACGAGACTGAAATCGCAAAAGGTATTTGTGAGAGAATCGGGATTGATGGATCATTCATCAAACATACAACAGAAGGACAAGACTCTGTTAAAGTAGCATGTGATTTCCCAACTCATAAAGAAGCACTTGCAAAAATGATCGAGATGTTAATATCTGGTGAAACAGCTTGTATTACATCTGTAGATGAAATTGATGCAGTAGGACACAGAGTTGTTCACGGTGGAGAAAAATTCGCAGCTTCAGTAATTATTACAGAAGAAGTAGAAGAAGCTATGAGGGAGTGTATTGATCTTGCACCTCTTCACAATCCAGCTAACTTATTAGGAATCGATGCTTGTCGTGAACTTATGCCAAATGCACCACAAGTAGGAGTATTTGATACTGCTTTCCACCAGACAATGCCTAAAGAAGCATTTATGTACGCTATTCCACAAAAATTCTACAAAAAGTATGGTGTGCGTAAATATGGTTTCCATGGCACATCACACAAATATGTATCTCAAAGAGTAGCAGCTATGCTGAATAAACCAATTGAAGATACAAAAATCATTGTATGTCACTTAGGAAACGGAGCAAGTGTATGTGCAGTTGATGGCGGTAAATCTGTAGAAACATCTATGGGATTCACTCCACTTGCAGGTCTTGCAATGGGAACTAGATCAGGTGATATCGATCCAGCTATCGTTACTTTCTTAATGGAAAAAGAAGGTTTAACAGCTAAAGAAATCGATAATATGTTAAACAAAGAATCAGGTGTTGTAGCACTTTCACAACTTGGAAGTGATTTTAGAGAAATCGAAGATGGTGTTGTAGCTGGAGATGCTGCATGTAGATTTACTATGGACGCATACCAACACAGACTTGTATCTTACATTGGAGCATACGCTGCAATCATGAATGGCGTAGATGCTATTGCATTTGCAGGTGGTCTTGGTGAAAACAACGCAATCATGAGAGAAGAATTAGCTAAAATGCTTAGTTGGATGGGCGTAGAGATAGATGTTGAGAAAAACAAATGTCGCGGCGTAGAAAGAGATTTATCTACAGCAGATGCAAAAGTTCGCATGATGTTAGTTCCAACTAATGAAGAGCTTATGATTGCAAGAGATGCAGTAGCATTAGTTAAATAATACGTTGACAAATAATCTTCAAATATGTATAATTACAGAAGTGTTACCTAGTGGAGTGAAAACAATGAAGATTAATATCCAAACACTTATTAACAAAACTGAATTAGAATTTGCAGAGGAAACAACAGTTTCACTGAAAAATCTACATTTAGGAAGTGAAAAAACGGATTATGTAGCAAAGGTTTACGGAACAGTTATCAAGCAAGGCAACAAGTATTTGGTGTCTGGGGAGATAGATGTAACTGTAAAATTGCTATGTGATAGGTGCATGCATGAATTTGATTATCCTATTCATGCTGATTTATACAGTGAATTTTCATCAGATAATCAATATGCTGGTGAGAATGACGATGTAAAACCAGTAATCAAGTCAAGCATTGATTTGTCAGATGATATATTAGAAGCTATTGTTGTAGAAGTTCCGATGAAATGTTTATGTAGTAAAGATTGCAAAGGAATGTGTAAAAACTGTGGCGCTAATTTAAATCATTCAGTTTGTGAATGCGAATCAGCTGATATAGATCTTCGACTAGAGCAATTAAAAGATATTTTTCGTGGCAACAACGAAAAATAGGATTACTTGAGGAGGTGTAACAAAATGGCAGTACCAAAAAGAAAAACGTCCAAAGCCAGAAGAAATCAACGTAAAGCTAACTGGAAACTCTCTCCACTTAACTTAGTTAAATGTTCTAAATGTGGTGAATTAATGATGCCACACCGTGTATGTAAAGCATGTGGTTCTTACGCTAACCGCGTTGTAATTAAAGTAGATTAATTCTATATCAAAGGGCAGCTAATAGCTGCCCTTTGCATATTTTATCCAATAGTAGAGAAAGATAAAGGGTGATGGATGTGCCAAAGATAGCAGTTGATGTAATGAGTGGTGATTATGCACCAGATGAATTAATTAAAGGATGTGCTAAAGCATCTAAAGATACTTCATGTGTAATTGTTTTAGTGGGTAAAGAACAAGCCATTAATGAAGCTCTTAAAAGTTGTACATATAATGAGAGCAAAATTGAAATAGTAAATGCAGATGACATCATTACAATGGAAGACTCACCAGTGACTGCAATAAGAACTAAAAAAGATTCTTCAATGGTTATAGGACTTAAACTCTTAAAAGAAAAAAAAGTAGATGGTTTTGTGTGTGCGGGAAATACCGGAGCACTCTTAGCTGGAGCTACACTTATTGTAGGACGAATAAAAGGAGTTGAAAGACCTGCCCTAGCTCCTCTTATACCAACTAAAAGAGGTAACACGCTATTGATAGATTGTGGAGCAAACATGGATGCTAAGCCTTCTTATTTAACTCAGTTTGCTAGAATGGGAACTGTGTATATGGAAGAATGCCTTGGAGTGAAAAATCCAAAGGTAGGGCTTATTAACGTGGGGACAGAAGAAGAAAAAGGCAACACCCTTACAAAAGAAGCGTTCGGACTACTTAAGGTAGATGAAAAAGTGAATTTTATTGGCAATATAGAAGCAAGAGAAATTCCATCAGGTGAAGCAGATATACTAGTGTGTGATGCTTTTGTTGGAAATGTGATTTTGAAGTTTATGGAAGGATTTGGACTGTGGGTATTTTCTATGCTTAAAACTGAATTTACTAGAAATATTAAAAGTAAATTAGCAGCACTTATGCTGAAAAAGAACATCTATAACATTAAAAATAAATTTAGCTACTCTGATAAAGGTGGTGCTCCACTTTTAGGCGTTAATGGACTTGTTGTAAAAACTCATGGTAATTCTAAAGAAAAAGAGATTTACAGTACTATTATGCAAACAGAAGAATTTATTAATAATGGACTTATAAAAAAAATCGCATCTAAACTTCAATAATATCTAAAATCATATTGACTACAAAAGTAGTATATACTATTATCAAAGTATAAATTTTTATAAGAGGTGTTAATATGGTATTTGAGAAAATCAGAGAAATTATTAGTGAACAACTTAATATTTCAGAAGGAGATGTAACTCTAGAAACATCTTTTAGGGATGACTTAAATGCAGATTCTCTAGATATTTTTCAAATTGTGATGGCAATAGAAGAAGAATTTGAAATGGAAATCTCAAACGATGAAGTAGAAGGTATAACTACAGTAGGAGAAATTGTAGAATATATCAAAGAACAAAAAGGATTAGATTGATGAGCAGCCTCGCTAAGCGGGGCTTTTCGTATATTACTGATTAAGTAGAATGTTGAGTAACTAACATTTTTGATTATTAAACATTCTATTTAAATAGCTGCACATACTATTTAAAAGAGAAGAAAAGAGATGATATAATGTACAAGAAAACAAATTGCAATAATAAAAAGGTAGTTGAATTACAAAGCATAGTAGGATATACATTTAATAAAATCGAAAGATTAAGACAAGCTGTGACCCATAGTTCATTTGCTAATGAGCATAGAAATATGGATATTAAGGATAATGAGAGACTAGAATTTCTAGGCGATGCTATATTGGATCTTATTATTAGTGAGTATTTGTTTAATAAGTATAAAGAAATGCCAGAGGGAGATCTTTCTAAAATTAGAGCAAGTATTGTATGCGAAGCGTCACTGGCTAAAATAGCACGTAAGATTAATTTAGGAGAATACATTCTGCTTGGTAAAGGTGAGGAAATGACAGGTGGTAGAACAAGAGCCTCTATTCTTGCTGATGCATTTGAGGCAGTAACAGGATCTATCTTTGTAGATGGTAAGTTTGAAGATGTAAGAGAATTCCTTCAAAGAACACTTATTAATGAAGTGGATGATATCTCGATACAAGATCTTTATACAGATTATAAAACATTGTTGCAAGAAAATATTCAAAGAGAAAGCACATTGCCTATTCGTTATGAAGTAGTAGAAGAAAAAGGACCAGATCATGATAAGAATTTCTATGTAGCAGTCTATCATGGAGAAGTATGTCTTGGTAAAGGTGTAGGTAAGAGTAAAAAAGAAGCTGAACAAGATGCAGCTAAGATAGCAATTGATAACTTAACAAAATAGATTAGATTAGAGGTGGGATATGTATCTAGATAAAGTAGAGATACATGGATTCAAATCATTTGGTGAGACAGTGAAACTTGAAATACCTCAAGGAATAACTGCTGTTATTGGGCCAAATGGAAGTGGGAAAAGCAATGTAGCAGATGCTATTAGATGGGTACTTGGAGAACAAAGTGCAAAGACACTACGTGGAACCAAAATGGAAGATATTATTTTTGCTGGAACTGAGAAGAGGAAACCCCTAGGTTATGCAGAAGTAGCTATTTATATTAAGAATGAAAATAGAAAATTACCTATAGATTATAGTGATGTAGTAGTAAAAAGAAGAGTTTATCGCTCAGGAGAGAGTGAATACTTCTTAAATGGATCTACGTGTAGACTAAGAGACATACAAGAATTATTTATGGATACAGGAGTAGGTAAAGAAGGTTATTCTATTATTGGACAAGGACAGATTGATAAAGTTTTAAGTTCAAAACCAGAAGATAGAAGAAGTTTGTTTGAAGAAGCTGCTGGTATCTATAAATTTAAGGTAAGAAGATTAGAAGCCGAACGTAAGCTAGATAAAGAACGAGAAAACATTCTCAGACTAAAAGATATTATTAGTGAAATAGAAAATAGAATTGAACCATTAAAAATTGAAGCAGAAAAAACAAGAGAGTATCTAAGTTTGAAAGATACTTTAAAAGAGATGGATATTAATATATTCATTAAAGAAATAGGGCAAATAAAAATAGATATTAATAAAGTCCAAGAAGATATCGGTAATATAACAGGCCAGATTGAAGAAAATACAGTGGCTAGAGAGCGAGTAGGGAAAGAATATACCCAGTGGAAACATAAAAAAGATCAGATATTTTCTAGCATAGAATCGATTATTCATGCTATTTCGGACCTTGAAAAGAAGCAACAACAAAAATCTTCTGAAATACAAATTAATAATGAACGTATATTGAGTATCAAGACCTTAATTGTACAAATCGAGCAAGATAACAAGAAACAAGAACAAGATAATAAGGATATGCAAATTGAGTTACAAGTATTAAATTCTAAAAAAGTAGGATTAGAACTTGAAAAATCAACACAACAAGATATCTTGACGAAAGCAGAAAAGGGTTCATTAGAACTTAGAAATCAAATTCAGGAGTTAGAAAATAGCTTAGAGGACTCTAAAAAGCAACTTTATGATAAAGTAAGAGAAATTGACTTATTAAAGAATGAGTTAGATAAACAAGAAGCTATCGAAGATCAAATTGATTATAGAGACATGCAACTTAAAGAATCTATACAAAAATTAAATAGTGAAGTACAGCATCAAGAAACAAATCTTAGAGTACTCCAGAAGAAACAAGAGGAAAACACTAAGCAGCTAAGTGATGTAGAAGAAGATTTTAGACAAGTAGATCAAACTAAAATGAGTCTAGAAGCAGAAAACTCCAACAAGTGTAGAGAGCGAGATGCGCTTTCACATAACATAGCACAAGCTAAAAGGCAGATTAGTTGGCTTGAGCAAATTAAGAATGATTATGAAGGCTATTACCATAGTGTCAAACAAGTCTTAGGTCTGAAAAAACAAAGTCCTAGTGAATGGCAAGGGATAATAGGTATTGTGGCGGATTTATTAGAAGTGCCAGAGAAATATGAGATAGCTATTGTTACGGCCTTAGGTGGAGCTATGCAAAATATAGTAACAGAATCAGAAAAAGATGCTAAACAAATGATTGCTACTATGAAGCGAAAAGGTATTTCAAGAGTAACATTTTTACCACAAGATACGATTCAAACTTATGCAGGGATTAAAGATTTAGCAAGTCTAAAGGGCCAAGAAGGTTTCCTTGGCTTAGCTAGTGAACTGATAAAATTCGAATCAAAGTATGCTAACATAGTTGATTTTTTGCTCGGTAAGATACTTATAGTAGATACAATTGATCATGCATCGATGATTGCAAGAAAATATAACTATAGATATAAGATAGTTACCTTAGATGGAGAAGTATTTAATGCTGGAGGATCTTTGAGTGGGGGAAGTAGTAAAAACAATAAAAACAATATTTTCTCTAGAACAAGAGAGCTCAAAGAACTTAAAGAAGAGCACCAAGGTTATTTACAAAACCATGAAGAACTTGAAAAGCAAATTGCACAACTTAAAATAGATGTAGAAAGCACTCTAGCCCAGTGGGATAGCTTGACCAAAAACATTCAAGAGTTAGAAGAAAAGCGAAGAGAGTTAATCTTACAAACGAGTAAGGGAACAGATAGCTTGAAGCTAACGAAAGAAAGTCAACTGCAATTAGTAGCAGAAAAAAATAAGCTAGAAGAGCTTAAAGAAAATCTTAATAATGATAGAGATAAAGCAACAAAACAGCTAGAAGAATTAGAAAATAATGTAGATGATGATAAAGATGCGGTAACTGATTTAGAAAAGCAAATTAACGGGCTTAAGCATTCTCACGAAAAGCTAGGTCATGAACTGACAGAAAAGAAGATAGCACTATCCTATACAACACAAAATATAACTTACGTTATAGAACAAATACAAAGTATAGAAAAAAATATTGAGAATACAAAAGAACAAAATACAAGTATTGTTACACGAAAAGAAGAGCTGCTGTTAGATAAAGAAAAGATTGAAAATAATATCTTACTACTTCAAAAGCAGATTGAAGAATTAGAACAAAAAATAATTGAATCTAATGCATTAAAGGTTAAATGTGAGCAAGATAGAGAGCAGTTAGATATTGAAGAAGAAAAGATTCAAGAAAGATTAGATAATGTGACAGAAACATTATCTAATCTAAGACAAGAGAGTTTTAGATTAGATAATAGAAAAGAAATTTTAGATCTTGAGAAGCAAAAGCAAAGCGATAATATATGGGAACAATATGAACTGACTTATGGTGGATGCTTGTTGTTTAGAAAAGAACTAGGCAATTTACAAGAGATGAAAAGAGAAGTAGAAAAAATTAGAGCCAAAATCAAAGTAATTGGGAGCGTTAATGTTAATGCAATCGAGCAATTTGAAGAGGCTAGTCAAAGATATGAATTCCTTAATGCACAAAAGACAGATGTAGAAAAAGCAGAGGGAACTTTAGTAGAACTTATTGACCGTTTAACAGAGCAAATGTATGCTATATTTAGGGAGCAATTCACAAGCATTGCTGCAAACTTTAGTGAAGTATTTAAGGAGCTATTTGGAGGAGGGACAGCCTTCTTACAATTAACAGATGAAGATAACATCTTAGAATCAGGTATAGAGATTATTGCTAAACCACCAGGTAAGAAATTGCAGAATATGACTTTGTTATCAGGGGGAGAAAGAACGCTTACAGCAATTGCTTTAGTGTTTGGTATCCTGAAATTAAAGCCATCACCATTCTGTGTACTGGATGAGATTGAGGCCGCACTAGATGATGCCAATGTTATTCGTTTTGCTGAGTACTTAAATAGCCTATCACAAGAAACGCAGTTTATTGTGATTACCCATAGAAAAGGCACTATGGAAAGAGCAGACACGTTGTATGGGGTAACTATGCAAGAGCGAGGAATCTCTAAAGTGCTTTCTATCAAATTAGAAGATGCAACAGAGTACTTAGACAAAAAATCAAGCTAGGGAGGAAGAGTATGTCATTTTTTAAAAGACTATTTGGAAAAAAAGAAGAACCTAAGAAAGAGGTTGTTTTAGAAGGACAACTTGATAATGTTGGACAAGAAGAATTAGAAGAATTAGAAGAAGTTAAAGAAGTTATAGAAGAGGCTATCCAAGAACAAGTAGAAGAAGTTATAGAAGAGATTGTTCAAGAACAAGTAGAAGAAGTTATAGAAGAGATTGTTCAAAAAAAGGTAAAAGAAGAGATAGCACATGGTGAGGAACCTCTAACAGAACAGGCAGAAATGCAAGAAGAGGTTAAGCCTAAGAAAAAAGGACTATTTAATAAACTCTTTAGTGGGTTAGCTAAAACACGTGATAACATATTAGGTAGTGTAGATGAGGTTCTAAAGAACTTTAAAAAGATTGATGAAGATTTATATGAAGAGCTAGAAGAAGCACTTATTATGGCTGATTTTGGTGTGGAAACGACCAGGACTATGATGGAAGAGTTAAAAAGCCTGGTAAAAGAAAGAAAAATTATAGAGCCAAGCGAACTAAAAACTACGCTACAAGAAATTATTACGAATATCTTAACAGCGCATGTGACAGCACCTATTATTGATGAAACAAAACCTAATGTAATTCTGGTTATTGGAGTTAATGGGGTAGGAAAGACAACCACTATAGGTAAATTAGCCCATCAGTTAGAGATGAGCAATAAAAAAGTTGTACTTGCAGCAGCAGATACTTTTAGAGCGGCAGCTATAGAGCAATTACAGATTTGGGCAGATAGAGCCAAAGTAGATCTTATTAAACATGAAGAAGGATCAGATCCTGCATCAGTTGTTTATGATGGTATTAGAGGCGCTAAGGCTAGAAAAGCAGATGTACTTATTTGTGATACAGCAGGACGCTTGCAAAATAAAGCTAATCTTATGAAAGAACTAGAAAAAATCTCAAGGATTATAGAAAGAGAATATCCAGAAGCGCATAAAGAAGTGCTTATCGTACTTGATGCAACAACTGGGCAAAATGCTATTTCACAAGTGAAAGTTTTTAAAGAAGCTGCAAAAGTAGATGGCATCATACTGACTAAGCTAGATGGAACTGCTAAAGGTGGAGCTATTGTAGGGATATGTGCAAGCATGCAAGTGCCAGTTAAATATATTGGTGTTGGTGAAAAAATAGAGGATTTACAAGTGTTTGATCCACAAAGTTTTGCTAGAGCTTTATTCCACGTAGAATAAAATAGTAGTTGACAAAAGAAGCTTTTTTTATTATAATTCATGTGTAAAGTAAAAAGGGCTGACAGCAGTCGGGGTGATATATGGAAAAGTTTGTAGAGATAACATATTTATTTGATTTTTATCAAGAACTGCTTACAGAAAAGCAAAGAGAATTGATAACCGAATATTATTTTAATGATTTATCTCTTGGAGAACTTGCAACCATGTATAACATCAGTAGGCAGAGCATTTTTGATACAATAAAGAAAGCACAGCAAAAGCTTATAGACTATGAAAACAAACTTCAATTGTGGGAAAAATACAAAAAGCAAGAAGAAGTACTTGTTAGGTTAACAGTAGTACTTGTAGATGCAGAAAAATCACTAGATGATAATGGAAAGCAGTATATATCATCTATTAAGGAATTAATAGATGCACTAACAAGTGAAATGTAGGAGGATGTTAGCGTGGCCTTTGATCAATTATCAACCAAATTACAAGATGTATTTAAACAATTAAAAAGCAAGGGTAAACTTACAGATAAAGATGTTAAAGTTGCTTTAAGAGAGGTAAAACTTGCCCTTCTAGAAGCAGATGTTAACTTCAAAGTAGTTAAGACCTTTATTAAGAGTATAGAAGCACGTGCAGTAGGTGGAGAAGTTTTAGAGAGTCTTACACCGGGACAACAAGTGATTAAGATAGTAAATGAAGAACTTGTAAGTCTTATGGGCGAAACTCAAAGCAAGATTACATTTGCAAGTAAAGGGATTACAGCAATTATGATGGTAGGTCTGCAAGGTGCAGGTAAGACAACCACTAGTGGAAAGCTTGCAGCACTCATTAAGTCACAAGGTAAAAGACCTTTATTAGTAGGGTGTGACGTTTATAGACCAGCAGCTATAGAACAATTACAAAAAGTAGGCAAGCAAGTTAATATACCAGTGTTTTCACTCGGGGTTGATCATGATCCTGTAGAAATAGCAAAAGCCGGAATGGATCATGCTAAAGAAAACAATTATGACGTAGTATTAATAGATACTGCAGGTAGACTTCATATAGATGAGGTGCTTATGGACGAGCTTAAATTTATTAAGCGCGATGTAAAGCCTCAAGAGATACTATTAGTAGTAGATGCAATGACAGGACAAGATGCAGTAAATGTAGCAGAATCCTTTAATGAAGCATTAGGCATAGATGGGGTTATCATGACCAAGTTAGATGGTGATAACAGAGGTGGTGCTGCATTATCAGTAAAAGCAGTAACCAATAAACCTATCAAATATGCAGGTATGGGTGAGAAGTTAAGTGATTTAGAAGTATTCCATCCAGAACGTATGGCATCACGTATACTCGGTATGGGTGATGTATTGACTTTGATTGAAAAGGCCCAACAAAATATTGATGAGAACAAGGCTAAAGAGCTAGAAGCAAAACTTAGAAAAGCAGAGTTTAACTTTGAAGACTTTTTAGATCAAATGACTCAAGTTAAAAATATGGGACCACTTCAACAAGTTTTAGGTATGATACCAGGTATGAATACTGCAAAACTAGGAGATATCAATATAGATGATAAACAGCTGGCTCATATAGAGGCAATTATATTATCTATGACAAAAGAAGAAAGACTTAATCCTAGTCTAATCAACATGTCACGTAAAAAACGTATTGCAAAAGGTGCAGGACGTGATATACAAGAAGTCAATAGGCTTATTAAACAATTTGAGCAAATGCAGACAATGATGAAGCAGTTTTCAGGTATGATGAAGGGCAAAAAAGGTAAAGTAAAATTTCCTTTTATGTAAATAAATATTAATAAATAATCTAAGAGGTGACTAAAATGGCAGTTAAAATTCGTTTAAAAAGAATGGGAGCTAAAAAAACTCCTTTCTACAGAATAGTAGTAGCAGATTCACGTTCTCCAAGAGACGGGCGTTTCATTGAAGAAGTAGGATACTTCAATCCTTGTTCAGAGCCAAATGAATTAAGTATCAACAAAGAAGCTGTTGAAAAATGGTTAGCAACAGGTGCTCAACCAACTGATACAGTAAAAACTTTAATCAAAAGATCTGGTATTCAAGCTTAATTAATATCAAATTGGAGGGACCCGATGAAAAATTTAGTAGAGGTAATAGCTAGAGAATTAGTGGATTACCCAGAGCAAGTTTCTGTATCACAAAGAGAAGATGATCAGACAATTATTATAGAGCTAAAAGTAGCCCCAGAAGATATGGGGAAAATCATCGGAAAGCAAGGACGAATAGCTAAGGCAATTCGTAGTATAGTAAAATCAGCTAGTGCAACTTCTTCTAAGAAAGTTGTAGTAGAGATTATGCAATAGGTTAGGGATTTCCTAACCTATTTTTCTATATTTAGAAGTAGATAGGTCTAGGCTTATGACCTTAAAGATAGTAGACATACTATTACTTTATTTTAATAGTTTTATTATCTAAGGGGTTTAATAGTTATAGACTTTTTAAATAATAAAATTAATGAATACTAAATAAAAGGATGGGTAAGTAATGGAAGCAATGTTTACAATAGGAAAAATAGTTAATACACATGGTGTAAAAGGAGAAATGAGAATACTCCCAAGCACAGATGATATCAAGAGATTTGAAAAATTAAAAGAAGTAACAGTTATTAATCGTGAAGAAAAAGTTTATGAGATTGTGGGTATTAGATATCATAAAAACTTTGTATTATTAAGATTTAAAGGGATTGATACTTTAGATGCTGCTGAGCTTCTAAAAAATGCTACAATCAAAATAAGTCGTAAAGATAGCTTACCTTTAAATGAAGATGAATACTATATTAGTGACTTGTATGATATGAAAGTTATGACTGAAGAAGGCAGAGAGCTAGGAGAAATAAAAGATATATTATACACCGGTAGTAGTAATGACGTTTATGTAGTATTTAACAAAGAAACCAATAAGGAAATTCTTATTCCTGCCATTAAACAATGTATTAAAAAGGTAGATGTAAGTGCTAACCAGATGACGGTACACTTATTAGAAGGATTAGAGTAATGATGAAAATAACAATAATGACATTATTTACAGAGATGATAGATAATGTCATTAATTATAGTATCATGGGACGTGCAAAAAAAAATGAGTTAGTAGATATTACTTCTATTGATATCAGAACGTTTTCAAATAATAAGCATAATCAAGTAGATGACTACCCTTATGGTGGAGGTGCTGGAATGCTAATGATGGCACCACCTATATATGATTGTTATCAACATATTAAAGCACAATCAGGGGATAAGCCTCAGCGAGTAGTCTATATGACGCCGCAAGGGAAGCCTTGGAATCAAGAGATGGCAGAAGAGTTTTCTAAAGAAGAAAATATTATACTTCTTTGTGGTCATTATGAAGGTATAGATCAAAGAATTATTGATGAAATAGTTACAGATGAAGTATCTATAGGTGACTATGTATTAACGGGTGGAGAACTACCTGCTTTAATAGTGGCGGATAGTATTGTTAGATTACTACCAGGCGTATTAGGGAAGCAAGAATCTTTTGAAGACGAAAGTTTTTCAGAGGGATTACTAGAGTATCCACAGTATACTAGACCCGCTGTGTTTTTAGATAGAATGGTACCAGAAGTGCTTACGTCAGGGAATCATAAAAAAATTGATGAATATAGAAGAGAGCAATCTCTGATTAATACATTTAATAAAAGGCCTGATTTGTTAAAAAAAGCCAAAATTACTGATAAAGAAAAAGGCTTTATACACGAATATGCAAAAACTCGTTGCAAATCATAAGAAGACATGTTATAATCTTGAGGTGTTATTACGGGTGGTCCGCTGTCACAGTGTGTTAAGAACACCTCAGAAAAAAGGAGAATACAATAATGAACGAAATTATCAGAGCAATTGAAAATGAGCAATTAAAAGCAGAAGTAACACCTTTCAACGTAGGTGATACAGTACGCGTATACGCAAAAATTAAAGAGGGTCAAAGAGAACGTATTCAAATGTTCGAAGGGACTGTACTTAAAAGACAAAACGGTGGAGTTCGTGAAACATTCACAGTAAGAAGAGTTTCTTACGGTGTAGGTGTTGAAAAAACATGGCCAGTTCACTCACCAGTAATTGAAAAATTAGAAGTTATCCGTCATGGTAAAGTAAGACGTGCTAAACTAAACTACTTACGTGAGCGCGTAGGTAAAAACGCTAAAGTAAAAGAATTAATTAGGTAATAAAATAAAAAGGGACTTTTTAAGTCCCTTTTTGTGTATAAAAATGAAAGGGGCTTGGGCTTAATGGAGCCAAGGAAAAAAGAACCAATAGGAATAATAAGAGTGTGGAGTAGAGATATACTCATTGCAGGGATAATCGTTATTATTCTAACTACTTTTTGTGTACAAAGCTTAAGGGTAGTTGGAGGGTCTATGGCACCTACACTACTTAATGGGCAAATAGTTATTATTAATAAAACTGCCTATAAATTTCGAGAGCCTAAACAAGGTGATATTATAGGGTTTTATACAGAAAATGTACAAGAGAAAGTTGTAAAGAGAATAGTGGGTATGCCTGGCGACATGATAGATTATAAAGATGGCACATTATACATTAATCAAGTTCCTTTAGAATATATGGCAGATGAGAAGGTTAGACCAAGGGGAGATATAGATTATCCTTATAAGGTCCCGATGAATGCCTATTTTGTAGTAGGAGATAATATAAATAGTAGTATAGATAGTAGATATGAACGCATGGGATGTATTTCAAAAGATAACATTATAGGTGAGATTAGTTTAAGAGTATGGCCGATTTGGATAAAACCTTTATTAGAGTAACATAGGCACATACATAAATAATACAGAATAAAGGAGAAAAAATTATGTTGATACAATGGTATCCAGGTCATATGACAAAAACAAAAAGATTAATAGAGGATAATATAAAATTAGTAGATATAGTTATTGAACTATTAGACGCAAGAGCTCCTCACAGTACTAAAAATCCAGATATAGATAAATTAGCAGGGCATAAGCCAAGAGTTATTGTTCTGAATAAAGCAGATTTAGCTGACCCAGACATAACACAACAATGGATTAAGTGGTATAGTAGCACGAATGTAAAAGTAATTCCAGTTATTTCTACATCAGGAAAAGGAATTAAAGACGTAGCGAAGCTAGCTGAAGAAATGCTTCAGGAAAAGATAGACAGAGATAGAGCAAGAGGAAGAATTTATAGACCTATTAGAGCTATGATAGTAGGAATACCTAACGTAGGTAAATCTACTTTTATCAATAGTTTAGTAGGAAAAGGATCTACAAAAACAGGAGATAAGCCTGGAGTAACTCGTGGTAAGCAATGGGTTAAAATTAAAAAAGGCTTTGAGCTTTTAGATATGCCAGGTATTTTATGGCCAAAGTTTGAAGATCAAGTAGTTGCTATGAGACTTGCTTACTTAGGTTCAATTAAAGATGATATTTTAGATGTTAGAGAGCTTGCTATTAACTTCTTAAGTCATGGACAAATGTACTTTAGTCCAAAGATAGAAGAAAGATATAAAATAGAGATACAAGCCGATATGCAGCCTTATGAGATATTTGAAGCTATTGCTAAAAAAAGAGGTTTTATTGCTGCTAAGGGAGCCATAGATGAATATAGAACATCTAATATTTTGTTTGATGAATTTAGAGCGGGTAAAATAGGTCATATTACATTGGAATCACCAGCTATGGTTCAAGAGGCAAAAGAAAAGGCAGAAAGAGAAGCAAAAGAAAAAGCTGATGCTGAAAAAGCTGCTAGAGCGAAATCAAGAGCAGAAAGAGAAGCAAGAGAAGCGGCTAAGCTAGCAGAAGAAGAAGAGAAAATTAAATCTTATCAAATAAATAAGTGAGATATAGAAAAGAGTGAGAGTGTTGGATAAAGGGATTAAGAGCGTAAGAAACTTTTTAGAGTTTATTAAAGAGCCTATGTTAGCTGTAATAGCAGCTTTATTAATTTCACAATTTATTATGGCTCATACTAAGATACCAACGGGGTCAATGATATCAACAATTAATATAGGAGATCATCTTATTGTAAATAGACTGCCTTATTACTATAGAGATCCTCAAAGAGAAGAACTTATTGTCTTTAGACATGAGGGACAAAATCTTATTAAGCGGGTAATTGGTGAGCCAGGAGATAGGATAGATATTTATGATGGGAAGGTCTTTATTAATGATGAAGAATTAGATGAAACCACATATATTAGAGTATTTGAAAGTACAGAAGCCCAACATGAACTAGACTTCCCTTATACTGTGCCAGAAGATTATTATTTTGTTATGGGAGACAATAGGCAAGAAAGTTATGATAGTAGATACTTTGGGCCTATACACAGAGATACTATCTTTGCAAAAGGTGGATTTAGAATTTATCCATTTGATGCTATTGGAATAGTGAAATAATTAATTTAAGGTAGGAAAATATGAAAATAGCAGAAGTAGAACAAATTCTTAAAGAAATATCTATAGAAGCATTAGAATTTAAAATTCAAGAATTTATGGATGACGAAAGACAAGGCGTCGTTAAAATATGTGATAAATATAGACGAAAGCTTGAAAAGTATCATAAAGAACTAAGTGAATGGGAATTTAAATTAGAATTTGATAGAGTTTTCCATCAAAATCAGTATATCTATGTAGGTGTAGATGAAGTAGGGCGAGGTCCATTAGCAGGGCCAGTAGTAGCTTGTGCAGTTATATTGCCTTATGAGTGTGATATTAGGGGACTAAAGGACTCTAAGAAATTGTCCGAAGAAAAAAGAGAAGAACTCTATGATATTATATATGAAAAGGCTTTATATGTTGGTGTAGGTATGGTGGGGCCAGAAGAGATTGACCGTATCAATATTTTACAAGCTACGTTTAAGGCTATGAGAGAAGCTTTAGGGAGTATCAAGGCGGCTTACCAAATAGTGGGAGTCGATGGTGATAAAATTATTCCACAAGTAGAAGTTACTCAGCATGCTATCATAAAAGGTGATGATAAGAGTGCAGCTATAGCAGCGGCTAGTGTTATTGCCAAGGTAACAAGAGATAGAATGATGAAAGAGTATGCTGTAGCTTATCCTGTGTATGACTGGGAGAGTAACAAAGGCTATGGGAGTAACAAGCACTATGATGGCATTAGAGCATATGGTATTACAGAACTTCATAGAAAAAGTTTCTTGAAAAATGAGGGCTATTAATGGTTAATACCAATTTAATGCATAGGCTAAATAATAGCCCACCTGCAAATTAAAGTAATCGAAAGTGGTAAATTAGAAACTTCAAATAAAATAGGAAAAGATACACTAACTACTTTGAAACAAGGGGACTTAGTTTTATAAAAACTCAATGTACAAGGAGATTATTTTTTATTTCCATTTATAAATAACATGGCTTTAAGTAAAGATGAAATATACTTTTTTGAGCCACGTAAGCAGTTAGTAAAAGGCGAGAAAAGTATGTATATAGTTATTGCTTCTTATATAGAAAAGAAGATAACTGCTTTTGATATGAAAATATAAGGAAGGGAAGATTGCGCATGAAAAAAGCAGCAGCTATTTCATATACAGCGGATATGAAAGCACCTAAAGTAGTGGTAAAGGGGCAAGGTGAAGTTGCTAAAAATATATTAGAAGAAGGTAAAGCTCACAATATACCTGTTTATGAAAATAAAGAATTGGCTACACTCTTAACATAAGTAGAATAGGAGAGCAAATACCACAAGAACTTTATGATTTAGTTGCTAAAATTATGGTATTTGTAGGTGATGTAGATGAAGTATACACAAGAGCCAAAGGTCAAACACAATAATCGAAAAATAGGTACATCTTATGAAGTGATAGCAAGGAAATATCTAGAAGAGATAGGATATAATATTCTCTACATGAATTATAGATGTAAAAGTGGAGAAATAGATATTGTAGCGATAGATAGTGAGTATGTTGTCTTTGTAGAAGTTAAATATCGCAAGACGGCCTTATTTGGATATCCGAGAGAAAGTGTTAATTATTATAAGCAGAAGCGTATTATAGCTGTAGCAAAGTATTTTTTGTTAACTCAAAAGTTAACTCATAAAAATTGTAGATTTGATGTAGTAGAAATCTTAGATGATCAGATTACACATATAAAAAATGCATTTACAGAAGGGTAGGGATTTGATGAATTTATTTGAAACGAAAGAATGTAGATTTGAAAAAGTAAAGGATGTACCCTATGTTGTATTCAAAAAATGGGGATCCGATAATCAGATGGTACATTGTTTTACAAGCAAGCATGGAGGCAATAGCACAGGTGATTTATGTTCTTTAAACCTTGGGTTTAATAGAGGGGATAAGGAGGAGACTGTGATAGCAAATTATCAGAGTATATGTGATGCTATAGGTGTAGAGTTAGATAGTTTAGTTATTTCAAAGCAAATACATGAGACAAACATAGTAGAAGTTACATATAAAGATAAAGGCAATGGAATATTGCATCCGAATAAGTGGGAGAGTGTCGATGGTATTTATACTAGAGAAAGAGGTATTACACTTGTTACTCACTATGCAGATTGTGTTCCGTTGTTTTTTTATGCACCTAAATACTCAGTCATAGGCTTAGCTCATTCTGGATGGAGAGGTACAGTTATGCAGATTGGGAATAAAATGATAGAAGAATGGACCACTAAGTATCATATTCCACCATCAGAAATAGAAGTAGGAATAGGTCCATCTATAGGGCCTTGTTGTTTTGAGGTACATGCGGATGTAGCTGATGAATTTATAAAAATTTTTAAAAAAACTAGTTTTATTGTAGAAAATCATTCAAATGGAAAGTATAATATTAATCTCTGGGAGTGCAATAGACAAAGTTTAATTAACTTAGGTATTAGCCCAGAAAAAATTTATGTTTCAGAGATGTGCACATGCTGTCACGATGATGTATTTTTCTCTCAGAGAAAGACAGAAGGAAAGAGAGGGGCTCTAGCAGCTCTCATGTGCTTGAAACAATAGGAGATGAAAAAATGGAAAAAGAAATAAAGTTTAAACCACATAAAATAATCGATGTATTACCTGGTAGTATTGCCCAGGAAATGGAGATAGATCCAGGTGACATTTTATTAGCTATCAATAATGAAAGAATAGAAGATGTCTTTGACTATAGATATTTAATGTGTGATGAAGAATTAGAAATCTGTATCAAAAAAGCAAATGGTGAAGAATGGATACTGGAATTAGAAAAGGATTATCATGAAGATTTGGGGTTAGTTTTTGAAACTGATTTAATGGATGAACTTATTAGTTGTAGAAATAAGTGTAAGTTCTGTTTTATTGATCAATTACCACCGAATATGAGAAAAACAGTTTATGTTAAAGATGATGATTGGAGAATGTCTTTCTTAAATGGTAATTATATTACTTTAACAAATATGTCAGAGCATGATATTAATAGATTAATTAAGTATCATTTATCACCAATTAATATTTCTATTCATGCTACAAATCCGGAAGTAAGACAAGACTTATTAAAGAATAGATTTGCGGGTAAAATAATAGAACAAATAAAAAGATTAACAGATGCAGGCATAGAGGTCAATGGGCAAGTTGTACTTTGTAAAGGACTTAATGATGGAGAAATATTAGATGAGACAATTAAGGACTTAAGTGAATTTATACCTCATATTCTTTCTCTTACGGTAGTACCTGTAGGGATTTCAAGATTTAGAGAAAATTTACCTAATCTAGAAGCTTTTGATGAAGAATCTTCAAAAGAAGTTGTTAGAGTAATCGAGAAGTGGCAAGAATACTATTTAGAAAAAATGAATACAAGGTTTGTATTTGCAGCAGATGAATTCTACGTAGTGGGTAAAATGCCATTATTAAGCTATGAGCAGTATGAGGGATTCCCAGTACTCGATAATGGGGTAGGAATGCTTACCAAATTTAAAGTAGAATTAGAAGATGCTTTAGCGAATATAGAGCAAACACAAGATGTATTTGAGTGTTCTATAGTAACCGGGCGTATTACAGAGGAGTACATTAAAAGTTGTGTAGAGTTAGTGCAGATGAAACGACCAAACTTTAATATGCATGTATACGGTATAACGAATAATTTCTTTGGTGAAAATGTAACGGTTACAGGTCTTTTAACAGGGCAAGATATAGTAGAAGACCTAAAAAACAAAAAAGATTTAGGTAAAGTTTTGCTATTAGCAGAGAATATGTTAAAATGTGGTGAAGAGGTGTTCTTGGACGACTACACCTTAGACAGGATCAGTGATGAAGTAGGTGTGCCTGTAGAGGTAGTGCCTAATGAAGGAAAAGAATGGCTGGACATAATTATAAAAACAAAGGAGAAATATTAATGAGTAAACCAATTGTAGCAATTATAGGTAGACCTAATGTAGGGAAATCTACTCTATTTAATAGATTAGCAAAAGCACGTATTTCTATAGTAGATGATCAACCAGGGGTAACAAGAGATAGAATTTATGCGGATGTAGAATGGTTAAAATATAAATTCACAATGATCGATACAGGTGGTATTGAACCAGAAAGTGCAGATATTATTCTTAACCAGATGAGAAGACAAGCAGAAGCAGCTATAGCATCAGCAGATGTTATTATGTTTATTGTAGATGTAAAGACAGGTCTTACAGATTCAGATATGCATGTAGCTAACATGCTTAGAAAATCACATAAGCCTGTAGTACTTGTAGTTAACAAAGTAGATGATATTCTTCATCAATCAATGGGGATTTATGAATTCTATAACTTAGGTCTTGGAGATCCTATCCCAGTTTCAGCAGGACAAGCACTTAATTTAGGAGATATGCTAGATGCAGTTGTAGAGCATTTCCCAGATGAGGTCGAAGAAGAGGAAGAAGATAATACTATTAGAGTAGCTATCATAGGAAAGCCAAATGTAGGAAAATCTTCACTTGTTAATAAAATAGTAGGTGAAGAAAGAGTTATTGTAAGTGAGATAGCAGGAACAACTCGTGACTCTGTGGATACAGAAGTTATTATTGATGGACAAAAATATAATCTAATTGATACTGCTGGACTTAGAAAGAAAAAGAAAGTTAAAGAATGTCTAGAAAAATACAGTATCGTTAGAACAGTAGCTGCTGTAGAAAGAGCTGATATTATTCTTATTTTGATTGATGCTGAAGAAGGTATCACAGAGCAAGATACAAAAATTGCAGGAATAGCCCATGAAGCAGGTAAAGGATGTATCGTTGCTGTGAATAAATGGGATATTATAGAGAAAAATGATAAGACAATGAATGCATATCTTAAAGATATTACCAATACATTAGCGTATATGCAATATGCACCATGTACTTTCATTTCAGCTAAAACAGGACAAAGAGTAAATAAATTATTTGAGATGATTAATGTTATCTCTGAAAACCAAACACGTAGAATTAGTACCGGCGTACTTAATGACGTGCTTTATGAAGCTACAGCTATGAATCAACCACCATCAGATAAAGGTAAAGCGCTTAAAATATTCTATATGACACAAGTAAGTATTAAACCACCTACATTTGTTCTTTTCGTAAATGATAAAGAACTTATGCACTTCTCTTACTTAAGATATATAGAAAATCAAATGAGAGAGGCTTTTGGTTTCAACGGAACACCACTTAGATTTATTGTGAGAGAGAAGGGAGCTAGAGACTAAAGATGTATAGACTTATAGCACTTGTAATAGGTTATTTGCTCGGGGGGATACAGACGGCTATTTTATATAGCAGTCTAAAAGGCATGGATATTAGGCATCATGGAAGTGGAAATGCTGGAGCTACAAATACCCTTAGAGTGTTAGGTAAAAAAGCCGCATTAATAGTATTTATTGGAGATTTATTAAAGGCAGTTGTTGCAGTACTTCTTGCTAAGTGGATATTCCCTGACTATGAGATTGTAGCGGCTTTATACGCAGGAATAGGAGCTATATTAGGGCATAGCTATCCGCTATTCTTTAAGTTCAAAGGTGGTAAAGGAATTGCTGTTACCGTTGGATCTATTTATTTTATTGATATCAGAATAGGGCTGATTGTTAGTATTATTTTTATTATGAGTGCATTAATCACTAAAATAGTATCGATAAGTTCTTTATTACTAACAGGCTTTATACCTGTATGGCTTTATGTGTTTTATAGAGGAAATGATAATATAGGTGAAATAGTTATATTAGGCTTATTTATTGCAGGGTTAACAGCTTATAGACATAAAGAGAATATTAAACGCTTAATAGCAGGGACTGAATCAAAGATAGGAAGTAAAAAATAGTAGGAGGGGTACAAATGACAAAGAAAATAAGTATCATAGGCGCAGGAAGCTGGGGCTTAGCACTGGGTTTACTTCTTAATGAAAAAGGTAACGATATTACGTTATGGTGTTATCAAGAAGAAGAAAAAGATAATATCTTAATGCATAGGGAGAACAAGAGATGCTTACCGGGTATTAAAATTCCTTTAGAGATGACTGTAACAAGTTCTATGAAAGAAGCAGTAGAAGGTAAGGATATTCTTGTCATAGCAGTACCATCTAATGCTATTAGAGCAACTATGAGACACATCAAGCCTCATATAGAAGCAGATACAATTATCGTAAATGTTTCTAAGGGAATTGAAGAAAATACGCTTTTAAGATTATCACAAGTTATTTCTTCAGAGGTAGAAAATAAGACTGTTATTCTTTCAGGACCAAGTCATGCAGAAGAAGTAGCCAGACATATACCTACTACTGTTGTTGTAAGTAGTACGTGTATGGAGGCAGCTACGCTTATTCAGGATGTGTTTATGACTGATTATTTTAGGGTTTATACTAATTCAGATATTATAGGTGTGGAGTTAGGCGGAGCACTTAAAAATGTTATTGCAATAGCTGCAGGTGCTATTGAAGGTATGGGGTGCGGTGATAATACTAAAGCAGCCCTTATGACAAGAGGAATAGCTGAGATGTCTAGACTCGGTGTTGCTATGGGTGGGGATGTGAATACCTTTAGTGGATTGTCTGGGATAGGTGATTTAATTGTAACTTGTACAAGTGGACATAGTAGAAATAGACGTGCAGGTGAGCTTATCGGTCAAGGATATAGTTTAGAGCAAGCTATTAAAAAAGTGAATATGGTAGTAGAAGGAGTCCCTAGTACAAAAGGTGCTTATGACCTTATGAAAGAGTACAACATAGAAATGCCAATTATTACGGCTATCTACAAAACACTATTTGAAAATAAGCCTGTTCACGAAACCATAAGAGATCTTATGATAAGAGATAAAAAGATGGAAAGCTTTGAGTAATAAATAGGAATATATCACTATTTACCACATATATTTAAAATGTACCCATACATTTCAAATATAAGGAGGTCGTTAGAGATGGAGTATTTTGATATATACAGAGATATCTCAGAAAGAACAAGTGGTGATATATATATAGGAGTAGTAGGTCCTGTAAGAACTGGAAAATCTACATTTATTAAAAGGTTTATGGAAGCCTTAGTTATCCCTAATATACAAAATGAGTATAGCAAGGATAGGGCACAAGATGAATTACCACAAAGTGGTGATGGCCCAATGATTATGACTACAGAACCTAAATTTATTCCTAATGAAGCAGTAAATATTAAAATAGGTGGAGACTTTGATGTTAATATACGGTTAATTGACTGCGTAGGGTATGTTGTACCAGAAGCAGAAGGCTATATGTATAATAACAATACACCTAGAATGGTTAAGACACCTTGGTTTGAGGAAGAGATTCCATTTACTCAAGCGGCAGAAATAGGAACAAAGAAAGTTATTAATGATCATTCAACTATAGGCATAGTTATTACTACAGATGGTAGTATAACAGATATATCAAGAAATAGTTACATAGAAGCAGAGGAAAGAGCAATCAATGAATTGAAAAAATTAGGGAAGCCTTTTATTGTGTTATACAATACACGCAGACCATTTGATCAAGAGGTTCAAGAAGATGCAGCAGCACTTGCTCGCGAATATGATGTACCTGTTCTTCCTATTAATGTTGCTCAGATGAAACTTGATGATATCAATCAAATTTTAGAAAAAGTTTTATATGAATTTCCACTTAATGAAATTCAATTTATGCTACCTAGATGGTCTGAAACATTAGATAACGATCATTGGTTCAAAAAAGAATGGGTAAGTTATATTAAAGAATTTATTTATCCACTAGATAATATTAGACAAATTAAAGAAGCGCTAGATAAATTTAGAGACTTAGAATTTGTCAAGAATGTTTATTTAGAAAGAATACAGTTAGGGGAAGGCGTTGTAAAAGTAGATGTTAATACAACAGATGACCTTTTCTATCGTATTTTATCAGAAACCACAGATATGCAAATTAATGGAGATCATGAACTTATGCAGCTTATTAAAGATCTATCTTATACAAAGAAAGAATATGATAAGGTAGCTTATGCACTTAATGAAGTGAAGCGTAAAGGTTATGGTGTTGTTGTACCTAGTTTCGATGAACTTACTCTTGAAGAACCTGAAATCATGAAACAAGGCAATAGGTTTGGTGTTAAACTAAGAGCTAGTGCGCCAAGTTATCATATTATTAGGGCAGATATTAAGACTGAAGTTTCTCCTATTGTTGGTACAGAAAGACAAAGCGAAGACTTGGTAAACTATATTTCTACTGAATTTGAAAATGATCCAGCGAAGATATGGGAAGCTAATATATTTGGTAAATCCCTTCATGAACTAGTTAATGAAGGATTGCAAAATAAACTTTATCGTATGCCGGAAGATGCACAGGAAAAGCTTCAAGAAACGCTAGAAAGAATTATTAATGAAGGAACTGGCGGATTAATATGTATTATTCTTTAAAAATAAGGGCACTAGATGCCTTTATTTTTTTTTGTAATTTTAAAATAAAATTCATATTTGAACTATTGCAAGTTATTGAATTACATTATATTATGGTAAGTATTAGAAGAAATAGGTGGAAGTGGGCATATGAAAAAGAAAACTAAAAGTACAAATCAAAAAAGAACCAATACATCTAAGGAGACATATAACTTAGATGAATATAGAAGTAAGAAGTCGAATCAATTAAGAAATTCATCTGTATCTGGTAACGCACAGAAAAAGATTAATCCTTATGATAGTAAGGCTTATTATAATCCGTATGGTACATATAAAACAGAGGGTAGTGAAGAAATAAATAAACGATATAATCCCTATGATCAATCATCTTACACTAACAATAAGAGAAAAGACCCACAATTAGTAAGAGAAGAGATTAAACAAAAAAATAAGATATCAAGAAAAGAAGCAGAGCAACTTAAAAGAAAAAAGAAAACAACACAAAGAAAAAAAGTGTCAATAACTATTTTGGTGGTGATGCTTGGCGTTTATGGAAGTATTAAACTAGTGGAAACATTTATGTATCCAACAGTATCTTATCAAACTGTAAGGACTGGGATAATAGATAATTCTCAGAAGGTACAAGGGATTATAGTGCGCGAAGAAACAGTATATACAAGTGAAAGTGAAGGAAGCGTACACTATTTAACTGGAGAAGGACAAAAAGTAAGAAAAGATGGTGAGGTTTGCTATGTAGCTAAAGATGATGAGGTTGATAAAGTAACAGAGCAAATAGAAGATGTAGATGTCTCTATTTACAATATCCAGGATAAAAGAGAAAATTTAGCGGAGTATCAAACAGAAATTTATAATTTGAATAATGGGATTACCAATGAAATAAAAGATTTTTATAATAATAGAGCAGAAAAAACGAATGCAGTTTATACGTTAAGAAAACAGCTCGATAGGATTGTCCAAACCAGAACGGATTTATATGTTAATGAAGCAAGCGAGAGAACGGAAAGTTTGCAGCAAAATCGATTAACATTAACCAATGAATTAAAGGCTTATCATGATATAATCTTATCCGAAGAATCAGGGATGGTGTCTTATGTAATAGATGGACAAGAAGCAGTACTGAAAAGTAGTGAAATAGATAAACTTAATTTTGAGACTTATAAAAGTTTAGTGAAAGATAAAAAGGTGAATGAAAGTAATAAGTCCGTAGGACAAACGACCAATGATTCGCCACTATATAAACTCATAACAGATGATAAGTGGCAGATAGTAACTTATATTGATGCAGATAAATCTAGTCAATTTACAGAAAGTGAATTTTATGATTTAATCTTTGAGGATATGGGTAATGCTAGGGTTAATTTCAAGCTAACAGCTAAAGTAGAAGAGGGAGAAAATGTTAAGTTATTATTTACAACAAGAGACCAAATGGTGAAATTCTTACCTTATAGGAGTATAGAGTTTACTATAGGAGAAAATAAATCAGAAGGTCTTAAGATTCCTTTAAGTGCGATAGTAGAAAAAAATGTATTAAGGATTCCAACAGAGTATATTATACAAAAAGATAAGGAACAAGGCGTTATGAAACAAACAGGGGAGCTAGTAGAATTTGTACCTATTAATGTGCAGTATACAAAGGATGAATCATCTTATATACTGCAAGATTTAGGAGATTTAAAAAGTGTACAAGTTAATCAGAGTATAGTAAAACCTGAGACTAAAGAGGAATTTGTAGTATCTGAAGTAGCGGCTGTTCAAGGAGTCTATACGATTAATGGCAGATATGCTAAATTCAAGCAAGTAGATATTATGCTTGTAAATGAAGACTATGCTATTATTAAAGCAGATAGTCAACTCAAAGAATTTGATCAGATTATATCTAATCCAAAGAGTATCAAAGAAGATCAGTTATTAAAATCTATGAATATTCAGAATGAATAAGGGTGATAAAGGTGATAAAAGAAAATTTAGAGGACATTCAAAATAAAATAAGTAGTGCAGCTAAAAGGGCAGAAAGAGATGCCGGAGAGATTACACTAATTGCTGTTTCAAAGACTTATCCAGTAGAGGCTATTAAAGAGGCTGTAACACAAGGAAATAGGGACTTTGGAGAAAACAAGGTAAAAGAACTAATGGATAAGATACCTGAAATAGAAAAAGAAGTGCGTTGGCATTTAATAGGGCACTTGCAAACGAATAAGGTAAAATATATTGTAGGTCAAGTAGAGCTTATACACTCGGTAGACAGTATAAAATTAGTAGATGAAATACAAAAGCAATCGGTTAAAAAAGGAGTCATTTCAAATATACTAATTGAAGTGAATATAGCTAAAGAGGATTCAAAGCATGGGGTATACCTAGAAGAGATGCAAGACTTTTTAAATCATATTGCGACTTTGTCTCATGTTAGAGTAAAGGGATTAATGACAGTAGCACCTTATGTAGTGGACCCGGAGGAAAATAGAGAAGTATTTAAGGGACTTTATAACTTATCGGTTGACATACAAAAACAAAACATTGATAATATAAGTACTGACATACTATCAATGGGTATGAGCAATGATTTTGAAGTTGCGATAGAGGAAGGTGCAACGATGGTTAGAGTAGGCACCGCTATATTTGGAAAGAGAGAATATGCTAAAAAGTAGCAGGGAGGAAATAAAATGAAATCAATGATGAACAAAATGAAAGACTTTTTTATGCCACAAGATGAATATGATGATGAAGAGATAGAAGAGATGGAGCAAAGACAAGAACCAAAACAAAGACAGGTAATGCAGCCTGTACCACATCAGTCATCTAGTAGAGTGGTTTCTATGAATAGTCAAATAGGTAAACAAGAGATTCTTAATTTAACTATGTCAAGTTATGATATGACGGGTGAAATTAGCAACTATATTAAAGCAAGAAAGCCTATAGTAGTAAATATGCAGGAACTAGAGAAGTTAGAAGTACAAAGAGCTGTAGATTATTTAACAGGTGCATGCTATGCTTTAAATGGTTCAGTGGAAAAAGTTGCAGATAATATCTTTATTTTTGCGCCAGAGCATATTAATGTAAGCCCAGAACAAGTTAAGCAAAAAACAATATGGCCTGCAGTTAACTAGAGGAGAACTATGGACATTAAGTGGACAAGCATAACCAATGAGAAAGAAAAAAGATTTTTGAAGACAGTTGTTGAGTATAGTAATAAATCTTTTACTCAAAATAGAGAGATGTATACAGACTTTTATAACAGTGACTGGATGAAAGAAATTATTAGTAGATATATGGGATCTATAAATAGGCATAACTATATATTTATAGGTGGTTATGATGACGCAGAAAGACAAATCTTAGGATTTGTATGTGATGAGAATCATGTTTATAGTAATCCTGTGGGAGCTGTAAAAGTAATAGTGAAAACGGGCATTGGTAGATCTTTAAGCCATAGAGATTTTTTAGGGGCTATTCTTAATTTAGGAATTGAAAGAGCTAAAATAGGAGATATTATTATTAAACCTTTTGGGGCTTATATTATACTAGATAAAGAAATTGGTGAATTTATTAAATGGAATTTAACTCAAATAGGAAAATATAGTAATATCGAAGTAGAAGAAATAGAACTTGCGGATTTAGAAGTAGAGAAGCCTTTGGTTAAAGAAATGCAAGGAACTGTCCCGGCTTTAAGAGCAGATACAATTTTTGCTATAGCATTTGGCATTTCAAGAACTACTGCGAGTAAGTTATTACAAAATGATAAAGGAAGATGTAACGGGATACCTGTTTCATCTTCTTCTGTTTTAAAAGAAGGTGACGTAGGGTCTTTAAGAGGGTATGGCAAAATGAGATTAAAATCTGTAAATGGAACAACCAAAAAAGATAGAATGCATATAACTATTGAAAAATATATATAGGGGGGATACAGATGTTATCACCAGTAGATATTCAAAATAAAGAGTTTAGAAAAGCTAAAATAGGTGGCTATAATGTTGATGAAGTAAATGATTTTTTGGAAGAAGTACTTCAAGCTTATCAACAGATTAATAAAGAAAATTATGAGCTTAAAGATAAGATTAATATGCTTACAGAAAATATGCAGTATTATCGTACAATGGAAGTAACCCTTCAAAATGCACTTGTATTAGCAGAAAAAACAGCTCAAGACACAAAAACATTGGCTTATGAAAAAGCAGCTCAGATCAAAAGAGATGCAGAGCAAAGATCAGAGACAACACTTGAGCAAACTAGACAAGAGTTATATGCGTTAAGTCATAAGATTGATGAGCTCAAACAACAATACTTAGGTTATAAGGTACAGATTAAACAAATTCTCCAAACACAGTTAGAAATGTTAGAACAACAGACAATAGGTGAAATTAATATAGATTTTGATATGGGGCATGAAAATCTTAGTAATATACCTGATATAGAGGTAGATTCAGAAGAGGAATTTTACACTAAAGAATATACAGTAGTGGATGAAGATGCTTATGAGAATATTGGATAAATCTATTAAGAAGCCCTATGAGATCATTATTACAGATGACTTCGTTACATTAGAAAATAAGATTAAAGAAACTTTAGTACCAAGTAGTTTGCTTATTGTTACAGATGATCATGTTGAAAAGCTGTACTTAAAAGAAGTAACAGATAGATTAGATGATATAGCACCCGTTTATACACATGTTATTAAAGCGGGTGAGATATCAAAGACTCTAGATACAGTAACGCGTATTTATGAGACTCTAATTGGAAATAATCTAGATCGTAGTACGATGATTGTTGCACTAGGCGGCGGCGTAGTAGGAGATATAGCTGGGTTTGTTGCAGCTAGCTACATGAGAGGGATTCCTTTTATACAAATTCCAACTACAGTAGTTGCCCAAAATGATAGTAGCATTGGTGGTAAAGTTGGGGTAGACTATTTTGCTCATAAAAATATGATAGGAGCATTTTGTGACCCAAAGCTTGTGTATATCAATGTAAGTACACTCAAGACTCTTTGCGACAGAGAGTTTGTTGGTGGACTAGCTGAAGTAGTTAAACATGCTTTGATAAAAGATGAAACCTTCTATGAGTATTTAAATGAATCTAGAGAGGGTATCTTAAAGAAGGATACTCAGGCCTTACTAGAGATGACCTATAGATCATGCCAAATTAAGGCTGAAGTAGTAGAACAAGATAGTCATGAGATGGGAATAAGAAAGATACTTAACTTTGGGCATACAGTAGGGCATGCCATTGAGACATTATCACAGTTTGCTATTATCCATGGTGAATGTGTAGGGTATGGTATAAGTATCAGTTCCTATATCAGTTATAGAAGGAATTTAATAACTCAAGAGGAGCTTCAGGGGATTATTAGTACATGTAAACAGTATGGATTATTAACGCCTTTAAAGCACCATAGCATAGAAGAGATATTAGAACAGATGAAGTATGATAAAAAGAAATCGCATCATAAAATTTCTTTCATATTGTTAGATAAAATAGGTGAAGCGCTTATTGTATGTGATGTAACCGATGATGAAATTTCTCAAGCAGTTTTATTTACAGAAAAAACGTGCCACTAAGCACGTTTTTTTACTAACAGAATTTGAAAGGAGTTAGATTCAATGAAGTTTATACCTGTTTTATTAGTTGCGGCATTACTTGGAATTGATCAATTGACTAAATACTGGGCTGCTAATGTTTTGTCTACTCAAGGTGATGTCATGCTTTGGCCAAATGTATTTCATTTTACTTATGTAGAAAATAGAGGGGCAGCTTTTGGCATGCTTCAAAATCAGCAATGGTTCTTTATAATTATGACAGTTGTGGTATTAATATTTATTTTATGGTATTGGAAGCAGATACCTTCTAACAAATGGGGAGGGTGGATGAAATTTGCACTTATCCTTATAATTAGTGGGGCTATAGGCAATCTTATTGATAGAGTAGTATTAGGTTATGTAGTAGATTTTCTATACTTTATATTAATAGATTTCCCTGTATTTAATGTAGCTGATATATGTGTAGTTGTAGGTGTAGGCTTACTCATGCCTATTCTACTTTTTGGAGATATTGAACCTGAAAAAGTGACAAGCGAAGAAGAGACAAAAAATGTAGAAATAGAAGGAAACTAAAAATGGAACAGAAAATAGAAATAGTAGTAGAAGACAACGTAGGATTAAGACTAGATAAATTTTTATGTGATAAATTAAGTGACTATACACGATCTTTTATTCAAAAACAAATAGAAGATGAAAATGTAGAAGTAAATGGCGTAGTAAGTCTATCCCGTTACAAAGTACGTATGAATGATAAAATAAGTGTGGTTGTACCCGCAGCTAAGGAAGTAGATATTTTAGAAGAAAATATAGATATTAATATAGTTTATGAAGATCAAGATATTATTATTGTAGATAAACCACAAGATATGGTAGTACACCCTGCACCGGGTAACTATACAGGAACATTAGTTAATGCCCTTCTTTACCATTGCAAAGAGAATTTATCTGGGATTAATGGAGAAATAAGACCAGGCATAGTGCACCGTATTGATAAAGACACTTCAGGACTTTTGATGGTGGCTAAAAATGACAAGGCTCATTTAAGACTATCTGAGCTACTTAAAGATCATGACATTACACGCAAATATCATGCCATAGTATATGGTAACATTAAAGAAGATGAAGGTATTATTGAAAAGCCTGTTGCTAGATCGCCGAAAGATAGAAAAAAGATGGCTATTGTAGAAGGTGGAAGATATGCAAAGACTCAGTATAAAGTGTTAGAGAGGTTTAGAGATTATACTTATGTTGAATTAACATTATTTACGGGTAGAACACATCAAATTAGAGTGCATCTTACGAGTATAGGACATCCTCTTTTAGGTGACCCTTTATACGGAAGAACCAAGCATCCATTTGGATTAGACAAACAAGCACTACATGCAAAGGTATTAGGATTCGAACATCCTAGGACCAATGAATATGTAGAATTCAATAGTGAATTGCCTAAATACTTTGGAATTGTACTTGACAAGCTAAGAAAAATGTGTTAAATTAATTAACAATGAAATCCTTTAAGATGGTCCGAGAGGCTGGCAAGGAGATACAATATCGTATTGGATAATATTTAGTCATGATGGGTATGATTAGATTAAGATATATGTATGTCTATACAAAGCTTCTTACAAAACAGTAAGAAGCTTTTATTTTGTAAATAAATAAGGAGGTATATATGGAAAATATGAAAGTGTTATTAGATGAAACAGCTATTAACAGGGCTATTACAAGGATTGCTCATGAAATTATAGAAGCTAATAAAGGAGCTAATGATATTGTTCTTGTAGGGATAGAAACGAGAGGAGTACCTCTTGCAAAGCTTTTAGCAAATAAGATTAAAACCATAGAGAATATTGATGTACCTGTAGAAAAAGTAAATATTACGTATTATAGAGATGATCTAGAGAAAAAGTCACCTCAACCTATTACAGGGGAAAGCAATATTTTGACTGAAATAAGTGATAAGACAGTTATCTTAGTGGATGATGTTATTTATACAGGAAGAACAGTAAGAGCTGCTATGGATGCCATTATGGACTTGGGAAGACCAAGCTATATTAGGCTAGCTGCATTAATTGATAGAGGGCATAGAGAGCTTCCGATTAGACCAGATTTTATAGGTAAGAATATTCCAACTTCGAAGAAAGAAATTGTACATGTGCATTTAAGTGAAGTAGATGGAGAAAATAAAGTTATATTAGAAGCCAAGTAATAATTTGAAAAAATAGAATATGGGGGTATAGTATGGAGAATATTAACGTAGGTAAAAAGTGTATACTAGGATTACAACATGTTTTGGCAATGTTTGGGGCGACGGTGCTTGTACCAATGTTAACAGGATTAAATCCAGGAATTGCTATTTTAGCAGCTGGAATTGGAACACTTGTGTTTCACGCTGTAACAAAAGGTATTGTACCAGTATTTTTAGGTTCAAGTTTTGCATTTATTAGTGCAATTAGTTTGGTCCTTTCAAACTATGGTATAGGGGCTTTGAAAACAGGGATTATAGCAACCGGTCTAGTATACGTACTTATGGGTGGTATTATAAAGCTTGTAGGAGTAGATAAAGTTAAATCTTTCTTCCCACCAATTGTAGTGGGGCCAATTATTATGGTGATCGGACTTAGACTGAGTCCAACAGCTATTAATATGTTAAGAGTTGTGCCAGGTGATGCATCTACAGCACTTAGCGGAGCTAGTTGTTTAGTAGCGGCAATAGTTGTATCAATCGTTATTATTATTTCTATTTTTGCAAAAGGATTCTTTAAGATGGTACCTATACTTATAGCTGTAGTAGTTGGATATATCATTGCTTTATTTATGGGAATGGTAGATACAACAATGATAGTGCAAGCAGATTGGATTGGACTTTCTCAGGAAGCCATGAGAGATCTTACAACATTACCAGAGTTATCAGCGAATGCGCTTACAGCTGTTATAGCCATTGCGCCTATCGCGTTAGTAGTATTTATTGAGCATATTGGGGATATTACAACAAATGGTGCAGTAGTAGGTAAAAACTTCTTTGAAAATCCAGGAATTCATAGAACCCTTTTAGGAGATGGTCTAGCAACTATAGCAGCAGGACTTTTAGGCGGACCAGCTAATACAACTTATGGAGAAAATACAGGTGTACTTGCAGTAACTAAAATATATGATCCAAATATCATCCGTATAGCAGCGGTATTTGCTATTGTACTTAGTTTATGTGGTAAATTCACAGCTATCGTACAAACTATTCCTAATGCGGTAATGGGTGGGATTAGCGTTGTATTATTTGGTATGATTGCAGCAGTAGGTGTACGTACAGTAGTAGAAGAGCAATTAGACTTTACACATAGTAGAAATTTACTTATAGCAGCAGTTATATTTGTAATAGGAATTGGTGTGGTAGATGTACCATTAGGCGAAACGATTACAATATCTGGATTAGCTATAGCAGCATTACTAGGAGTTGTACTTAATAAAGTTCTTCCAAAAGATATATAGAATTGTTATACTAAAGTTAAAATAGTGTTATAATAGTAGGGAGAGAAATCTCCCTATTTTTTTGTCTTAATTCCTTAAGTTTATCTAGATAGAGGGATGAATAAGGTAAAAGGAGTGAAAATGTGAAAGTAGAAATTATCGCAGTAGGAAATGAAATTATAACAGGCAAGACTATTAATACAAATGCAAGCTATATTGCAAAGCAGATTCAAGATATAGGATTGACACCTTTATATCATAGCGCAGTTGTAGATGATAGGGAACATATAAAAACAGCCCTTAAGAATGGATTAGAAAAGGCTGATATCATTATATTTACAGGAGGACTAGGTCCTACAGAAGATGATTTAACTAAAGAAGCAGTGTGTGAATACCTAAATAGACCCCTTGTGTTATATGAAGATATATGGAAAGAAATAAAAGAATATTTTACAAAGACGCAAAGAGAAACACCAAAAAGTAATAAAAAACAAGCTTATTTTCCAAGTGATTGTACAATTATACCCAATCCCAATGGAACGGCACCTGGAGCACTATTGAATCATGAAGAAAAGTTTATTATTATTTTGCCAGGCCCACCAAGGGAAGTAAACCCTATGTTGGATGATTTCGTCATTCCTTATTTTAGAAAAAGAATAGAAGGTGTTTACAATACCCTAGATATTAAGGTGTTTGGACTTGGTGAAAGTCATCTCGTTGAAATGATTCCAGATTTATTAGGGATATTTGAGAATGTAGAAGTAGCATCTTATATAGGTAATTATGAAATTATTATTCGTATAAGAAGTTTTGGCGAGACTCAGGAAGAAGCTGAAAAAAATGGAAAAGAAATAGAAAAGAAATTATATAATCGTTTAGGGGAGTATATAATTGGCTATAATGATAATAAATTAGAAGAGACCATATTACAACTTCTCATTAAAAATAACTATACTATAGCAACAGCAGAGTCCTGTACAGGAGGATTGCTTGCAGGCACATTAGTGAATTGCAGTGGCATTTCTTCTTATTTCAAAGAAGGTGTAGTAAGTTATAGCAATGAAGCTAAGGAGAAGTATCTAGGGGTTCGTAAAGAAACACTAGAGAAGTATGGGGCAGTAAGTACTCAAACGGCTAGAGAGATGGCTGAAGGGATTAAAAAGGCAGCAGGAGCGGATATAGGGCTTTCTACTACAGGAATAGCAGGTCCTGATGGTGGAACAGCGCAAAAGCCGGTTGGGTTAGTCTATATAGGCCTAGCAATTGGAGAAGAGTGTTATGTCTATGAGTTGAACTTACAAGGTAATAGACAGGTTATTAGAGAGAAAACAGTTAAAAATAGTCTTTATCATTTGTATAAACAATTAAATTAATAATTATACTTGCTATTTATGATAAAGTTAGTTATAATAGATTCAAAGAACAAATGTTCGGTTAAAGTGAATTCCATAAGATGAAGAGGTGAAATGATGAATACTGAGGCGAAAAAAGCATTAGATGCAGCAATTACTAAGATTCAAAAGGATTTTGGAAAAGGCGCTATTATGAAGCTTGGAGAAGCGACACAAAGTAATATATCTACATTTCCTACAGGGGCATTAAGTTTAGATATAGCACTTGGAGCAGGTGGGGTACCAAGAGGAAGAATCATAGAAATTTATGGGCCAGAGTCTTCTGGTAAAACAACAGTTACACTGCATATGATTGCAGAAGTACAAAAAATAGGTGGAGTAGCAGCCTTTATTGATGCAGAACATGCATTAGATCCAGCATATGCTAAAAAGTTAGGTGTAGATATAGATGAGCTTTACGTATCACAGCCAGATAATGGGGAACAAGCATTAGAAATTGCAGAGACTATGGTAAGATCTGGTGCGGTTGATGTAATTGTTGTAGACTCCGTTGCGGCACTTGTACCACGTGCAGAGATTGAAGGGGATATGGGAGATTCTCATATGGGACTTCAAGCAAGACTGATGTCACAAGCTCTAAGAAAACTTACTGGTGTAGTTAATAAACATCACTGTACAGTCATATTCATCAATCAGCTACGTGAAAAAGTAGGGGTAATGTTTGGAAGTAATGAAACAACTACAGGTGGTAGAGCACTTAAGTTCTATGCTTCGGTAAGACTTGATGTTAGAAAAATAGAAACACTCAAGCAAAGTAACGAGTTTATCGGAAGTAGAACAAGAGTAAAAGTTGTAAAAAATAAAGTAGCTCCACCATTCCAACAAGCAGAATTTGATATTATGTACGGAGAAGGGATCTCAAGAGAAGGTGATGTCCTAGATTTAGCTACAAATATAGATATTGTTAATAAAAGTGGCGCTTGGTATTCTTATGGAGATATTAGACTAGGTCAAGGCCGTGAAAACTCTAAAGCATATCTTAAAGAAAACCCAGAGTTACTAAAAGAATTAGAATTAGCTGTAAGAACACACTATGGTATTAATAAAGAGCAAGGTGGAACATTAGATCAGAAAGAAGAACTAATGTTAGATAAAGAAGAATAAAAAAAGTAGGATAAAATCCTACTTTTTTTATTATAAAATTATAGTTTATCAGAGGGAGACGTAATGCTAGAGATTACAAGTATAGAAGAACAAAAAAAAGACATGAATAGGGTATCCATCTTTATAAATGGGCAGTTTGAATTTGGTATGTCTAGTAAAGATGCTAAAAGATATGGATTACATCAAGGAATGAAGTTCTCCGAAGAAGAATATAAGGAATTAGTCAGTGCTATTCAGCTTGACAAAGCAAAATATAAGGCACTAGATTATATTTCCTATCAGAATAGATCCGAAACAGAAATTATTAAGAAATTACACGGCTATGAATATAGTGACATGGTTATACAGGAAGTTATAAACTTTTTAAAAAAATATAATTATATAAATGACACAAGTTTTGCAAAAAGTTTTACAGAATATGGGTTACAGTTTAAAAAGAAGAGTGTTAAGCGGATTCAGTACGAATTATATCAAAAGGGAGTAACCCATATAGATATGGAAACCCTTGTGCCTAATAGGGTTGAGTTAGAAAAGGATAATATAGAACACTTGCTAGAAAAGTATCATTATACGCCATTAATGGAGAAAATACAGAAGGAAAAAATGACTAGAAGAATCTTATCTAAAGGATTTAGTTACGGAATGGTGAAGGAATGTATGTGCAAAATAGATGAAAGTTTTGATGACTAAGGGCTTGTGCTTGACAGTGTTTTTAAAAAGTTATACAATTATGTTGTTATTTGCACGTTTTTAGAACCAATACAGGGAGGTGGTGACTATAACTATGAATCCATTCATAACCATGGTAATAATAGCAATAATCGTAATATTAGTTGGAATAATATGCTTTTCTGCAGGAATTATGTATAGAAAGAATATCGCAGAAGCACAAATAGGTTCGGCAGAAGAAAAAGCACGAAAAGTAATAGATGATGCTATAAAAACTGGGGAAGCGAAAAAAAGAGAAATGCTTTTAGAAGCGAAAGAAGAAAATATTAAAGTTAAAAATGAACTGGACAAAGAAGTTAGAGAGAGAAGAAGTGAGTTACAACAGCTAGAAAAAAGGTTGCTACAAAAGGAAGAGTCTATAGATAGAAAGACATCTTTATTGGAGCAAAAAGATGAACAACTTCAAAGTAAAATTGACAGAATAGAAAAGACTAAGCAACAAGTAGATGCACTGGAAAAGAGACAATTAGAAGAGTTAGAAAGAATTTCTTTACTTACATCAGAAGAAGCAAAACAATTCTTATTAAAGACAATAGAAGATGAAGTAAAGCATGAGTCAGCTATTTTAATTAAAGACATCGAATCTAAAGCTAAACTTGAAGCAGATAAAAAAGCAAAAGAGATTTTAACAAATGCTATTCAAAAATGTGCTGTTGATCATGTGGTAGATACTACAGTTTCTGTAGTGCCATTACCAAATGATGAAATGAAGGGTAGAATTATAGGTAGAGAAGGCCGTAACATACGTACATTAGAGACATTAACAGGCATAGACTTAATTATCGATGATACGCCAGAAGCGGTTATACTATCTGGATTTGATCCAATCAGAAGAGAAGTAGCACGTATAGCGTTAGAAAAATTAATTATCGATGGGCGTATCCATCCAGCTCGTATTGAAGAAATGGTAGAGAAAGCTCGTAAAGAAATAGAAGTATTAATTAGAGAAGAAGGGGAAGCTGCTACATTTGAAACAGGTGTACATGGTATTCACCCAGAAATCATTAGACTTTTAGGTAAAATGAAATTTAGAACAAGTTATGGACAAAATGTACTTCGTCACTCTATAGAAGTATCTAACTTAGCAGGGCTTATGGCAGCTGAATTAGGACTAGATATTAGATTGGCAAAAAGAGCAGGATTACTTCATGATATTGGTAAATCTGTAGATTATGAAGTAGAAGGTTCACACGTTAGCATAGGTGCTGATTTATGTAGAAAATATGGTGAGAATGCAGTTGTCATTAATGCAGTAGAATCTCATCATGGAGATGTAGATCAAGAGACAGCTATTTCTGTCATTGTACAAGCTGCAGATACAATCTCAGCAGCAAGACCAGGTGCAAGACGTGAAACTTTAGAAATTTATGTTAAGCGTCTTCAAAAATTAGAAGAAATTGCAACATCCTTTAAAGGCGTTGAAAAATCATTTGCTATACAAGCTGGTAGAGAAGTAAGAATTATGGTTGTACCAGATGAAGTAGATGATGAAGGTTTAATCTTATTGGCTAGAGATGTGACTAAACAAATTGAAAAAGATCTTGAGTACCCAGGTCAAATCAAAGTAAGTATTATTAGAGAAACAAGAGCTGTAGAATACGCTAAGTAGTTACAGTTTTTATAATAGGGATATAAGAAATGAAGGTGAATTATATAGAACTTTCATTCTTATATCTCTGTTTTTTATGCTTTTTAATGAAAAGATAATAGAATGAACGTTTTGGGAGAAGAAATGATTAATATTTATAAATATTCTATCACATAAAATGGACATAATGAAATAAAATATAAAACAACTTGCAAAAGTCAGATAAGTAAACTATAATATATTATAATAATTTGATGAGAGATAAATGGTAATAATGGAGGATGATAGACTATGATTTCTAAATTAGCAAGTGGAATAGCGCCTTCTTCAACCTTGGCAATTACAGCAAAAGCTAACGCTTTAAAGGCTGAGGGGATAGATGTGGTAGGGTTTGGTGCAGGAGAACCTGATTTTGATACCCCGGAATATATAAAAGAAGCAGCAATAAGTGCAATTATGCAGGGATTTACTAAGTACACACCAGCTTCAGGAATTTTGAGCCTTAGAAAGGCTATAGCTAGTAAACTTGAAAGAGACAATAATGTTCGATATTGTCCAGAGCAGATTGTAGTTAATAATGGAGCGAAGCATTCACTCGTTAATACCTTTATGGCTATTCTTAACCCGGGAGATGAAGTGATTATCCCAGCACCTTTTTGGCTTAGTTACCCTGAGATGGTTAAAATGGCAGGTGGAGTGCCTAAAACCCTATTCACTGTAAAGGAAAATGGATTTAAGCTTAAACCAGAGGAGCTTAAAGCCCATATTACAGACCAGACAAAAGCTATTATTATTAACTCACCTTCTAATCCAACAGGATTAGTTTATACAAGGGAAGAACTTAAAGCTTTAGCAGATATAGCAGTAGAAAATGATTTATGGATTGTTTCAGATGAAATTTATGAATATCTCGTATATGGAGATATAACACATACTTGTATAGCATCTTTATCAGATGAGATTTATAAGCATACAATTACTATTAATGGATTGTCAAAAAGTCATGCGATGACTGGATGGAGAATAGGTTATATTGCAGCTCCATTAGAAGTGGCAAAAGCGGCGGGGAATATTCAATCACATGCCACATCTAATCCGAATTCAATAGCACAGAAGGCTGCTGAAGCGGCAATGACTATAGAGACAACTTTTGTAAAAGATATGGTAAAAGAATTTGAAGAGCGTAGTAAATATATGTATGAAGAATTAAAAGATATAGAAGGATTTGAGGTTATCAAACCTAATGGAGCATTTTATTGCTTCGTGGATATATCAGGATTATACGGTAAGGCTTATAAAGGGCAATTTATTAATAGTGCAGCAGATTTTGCAGCACTTATACTAGAAGAAAAAAGTGTAGCAGTAGTACCTTGTAAAGACTTTGGTGCACCAGATTGTATGAGATTATCTTATGCAATTGGAATGGCAAGTATTGAAAAAGGGTTAAGTAGGATTAAAGAGTTTGTAGAAGAATTACAATAAGTATAATTAAGGCATGGTATAGTGTAAACTATATCATGCCTTTTGTGATGGAGAAGATTATAGAAAATAATCTAATTACGAACAAATAAGTAGTATTAAAATAAAATGTTCGAACTTTAGGTTGCGCGATAAGAAGAAAATACGTATAATAAATTTATAACTTAGATACGAGAGGAAGAAAAAAATGAGAGAATCATATAAAAGTCCTTTAGCAGATAGATATGCAAGCCGTGAGATGCTATATTTATTTTCTGAGGCTAAAAAGTTTAAAACATGGAGAAAGCTATGGGTAACATTAGCTGAAACAGAGAAAGAATTAGGTATTGATATTTCAGATGAGCAGGTAGCTGAACTTAAACAATATATGAATGATGTAAATTATGAAGTAGCTGAAGAATGGGAAAGAAAGGTAAGGCATGATGTTATGGCGCATGTGCATGCCTATGGAGAACAAGCTACAAAAGCTATGCCTATTATTCACTTAGGTGCAACGAGTTGTTATGTAGGAGATAATACAGATCTTATTATTATGCATGAAGCTTTAGAACTTGTTAGAACTAAGCTGATAAACGTAATAGCTAAGCTTACAGATTTTGCTGTAGAATACAAAGATATGCCAACTTTAGGGTTTACACACTTCCAACCAGCCCAGTTAACAACAGTAGGGAAAAGAGCGACTTTATGGATTCAAGAATTATGGCTAGATTTAATGGAAATTGATTCTGTGCTTGGCAAAAAAAGATTAAGAGGTGCTAAAGGCACGACAGGCACACAAGCTACATTTTTAACACTTTTTGAAGGGGATTATAAAAAGGTTAGAAAACTTGATAAAACAATTGCTAATAAATTAGGCTATGAAGATGTTTATCCTGTAACAGGACAAACTTATTCTAGAAAAGTAGATTCCCAAATTCTTAATGCACTTAGCCAAGTAGCACAGTCAGCTTATAAATTTAGTAATGACATTAGATTGCTTCAACATCTTAAAGAAATTGAAGAACCTTTTGAAAAAAATCAAATAGGATCTTCTGCAATGGCTTACAAGAGAAACCCAATGAGAACAGAAAGAATGTCTTCTCTATCTAGATTTGTTATTTGTAGTTCGCTTAATCCGGCAATGACAGCTTCTACACAATGGTTTGAAAGAACATTAGATGATAGTGCAAATAAGAGACTGGCTGTATCAGAGGCCTTTTTAGCGATAGATGCTATTTTGGAGACTTATCTTAATGTAGTATCTGGGCTTGTTGTTTATCCTAAAGTTATAGATGCACGTATTCAGAGTGAATTACCATTCATGGCTACTGAAGTGATATTAATGGAAGGTGTTAAGCGTGGGGGAGATAGACAGGAGCTACATGAGAAAATAAGAGTACTTTCTATGGAGGCGGCAGCTCAGGTTAAACAAGAAGGAAAAGCAAATGACCTGATAGAAAGAATTATTGTAGATGGTTCATTCTTAATGTCAGAAGAGGAATTAAGATCTATTCTTAAGGCGGAAAACTTTACAGGATGTGCATCTATGCAAGTGGTGGATTTTGTAGAAGAGAATATAAGACCTATTCTAGATGAAAATGTCGAAGTGCTTGGTAGACAAGGTGAAGTAAGAGTATAAGGCTATAACAGAAGAGGACAAGCTATTTTAGTATAGCGTGCCCTCTTTTCTATTTAGGTGAAACTTCTACCATAAGGCCTTTAATTGAAAGGACTGTCACAACGCTACCAGGTAAGATAGGTGTAGCAAGAGTCGAAAAGGCATTCCAGGTTTCATTGTCTAGTTTGACAAGACCTACTTCCTGAGTGGTGCCGCCAATGGGGGAGATAACAATAGCTCTTTGGCCGATTAAATCTAAAGGAGTAATTGGATGAAGTAAGATTGTCTCAAATTTTTTTAGGCATAATGTACGGAGTAATAAAGTAAGTAAGATAGAAAGACTTAGAAAGATAAGTAATTGTACGAGAGAATTTTTTTGAAAAAATGAAAGACAAAAAGTGATGAAAGCTGAGATGGAGAACCAAATTAATATAAAGCCTTGATAAATTTTTTCGGTAATAGCAAAGATAACACAGGCTACTAGCCAAAGAAAAGACATATAATTTCTCCTTTCCTTAATATACTGAGATTAGGTATAATGAATAATAAGATAATTATAACATAAATATCCAAATAATGGAAAATAAAGTGATAAGAAAGAGGGAATAAGATGATAGGATTTATAGGCATTGGTAATATGGGCGGTGCTATGGCTAAGAGCATAGCTCAGATGGTAGATACAAAAGTTTTTATCTATGATGTAAACAAAGAAATGTATTCCAAGTTTGAGGAAGCTAAGATAGTGAAATGTGAAACATTGAAAGAACTTATCGAAAGTGTGAAGTATGTAGTACTATCGATTAAGCCGCAGTATTACTTAGAGGTATGTGAGCGAATAAAAGATTTTCTAGAAGATGGACAAGTTGTAGTGACAGTAGCACCTGGATATAGTATAAAAGATATGAAGGAAATACTAGGTGAGAAAGTGAAAATTGTACGTACTATGCCTAATACACCGGCGTTGATAGGTAAGGGTGTGACGGCGTATTGCTATGATAAAAGAGATTTGGAAGAGCAAGAAGTGGAAGATTTATTAAGACTATTTAAGAGCTTTGGACATACTTTTAAGGTTGAAGAGGGGCAAATGGAAGCGGTTATAGCTACATCAGGAAGTTCACCTGCCTATGGTTATATGTTTATTGAGGCAATGGCAGATGCGGCAGTTAGTTTTGGTATGCCAAGAAGTATGGCCTATGAAATGGCAGCCTTATCTATTAAGGGAGCGTGTGAGATGATTCTTGAAACTAAGAAACATCCAGGGGTGCTAAAAGATGAAGTGACTTCCCCTGGAGGTACGACCATACAAGCAGTAGCTAAGTTGGAAGAAACAGGTTTTAGACATAGTGTGATAAGTGGCATGACAGCGTGCTATGATAAGGCGAAAGATATGAGTAAAATTTAAATTATTTAATGAAAAAGGATGAGGGGTT
>JAVVPO010000003.1:0-20631 GCA_036655715.1 Cellulosilyticaceae bacterium
AATTAAGTCAATACTTTCCTGACTCATAGATTCTATTAAATAAAAATATCTATTGCGCACATACTAATGAAGAAAATTCAATATAACTCAAGGAGGTTATTTATGCCATTTCCAACTTCTTTTCCCCCACAACATCAAAGTAAACAACCAGGTCTAGAATCTGTTATGAATCCATTACCTATCTTTGATGATGCCTGTCATGTCAAATCTGGTGACCTGCTTCAAGATAAAGTAGCTATTATCACAGGTGGTGATAGTGGTATTGGACGAGCTGTAGCTATTGCATTTGCTAAACAAGGTGCACATGTTGTTATTGCTTATTATAACGAATCAGAAGATGCTAGCACTACAAAATCTGCTGTAGAAGCCTTAGGTAGACAATGCTTATCTATTGAACTTGATATTTCTATAGAAGCAAATTGTAAGCAAATTATTAATCAGACCATCAATCACTTTGGTAAAATAGATATTCTAGTCAATAACTCTGCTGTTCAAATCGAAGCCAAAAATTTTGAGCAAATTACTTCTGAACAATTTGACAAAACCTTTAAAACTAATGTTTATGGGGCATTCCACATGACTCAAGCTGTACTGCCACATCTTAAATCCGGTGCCAGTATCATTAACACTACATCCGTTGTAGCCTACCATGGCCATGATACCCTCATAGATTATTCTATGACTAAAGGAGCCCTTGTAGCCTTCACACGTTCTCTTTCCATGTCCCTAGCCAAATCTGGTTCAGGTATCAGAGTCAACGCTGTCGCTCCAGGACCAATCTGGACACCACTTATCCCATCTACCTTTGATGAGCAAAAAGTCTCCCAGTTCGGTAAAAATACACCACTCGGTAGAGCCGGTCAACCAGTCGAATGCGCAGGAGCCTACGTCTTCCTAGCTTCAGAAGCAGCCTCCTACATGACAGGCCAAACTATCCATATCAACGGCGGCGAAATCGTAAATGGCTAGTGTAACGATTTTTCATCCTTCCTTCTATAATATGCTAGATCTTCTGTAGACTGTGTGAGTGAGGGGGTAGGTATCCTTACCCTACTCCACGTTTTATTCTTTTCTATATACTAGCTAGGGACTTCCATCGGCTATTGAGGTGGATAGGTATCTGGAGGTTAGAAACTGTAAGATACCTATCCATCTCAATTAGCCTCTCCTAGAACACCCCGCCTTTATATCCCCACAAAAAAACGCCCCAAGCATCTCTGCTCAAAGCGTCTCCCCTAAAATCCTATAAAATTTCTTTTGCTACTTTCACTACGTTTTCTACTGTAAATCCAAGCTTCTTGAAGATAATCTCAGCTGGTGCTGATTCCCCAAATGTATCTAAGGCAATAACTTTCCCTTCAAATCCAGTGTATTTGTGCCATCCAAATGAGCTTGACGCTTCTACGGCTACACGTTTCACTTTATTTGATGGAAGTACACTTTCCTTGTAAGCTTTGTCTTGTTTCTCAAAGACATCACTTGAAGGCATACTTACTACTGCTGCTTTGATACCTTCTTTTGCAAGTTCTTTAGCAGCGCCATCAATAAGTGCTGTTTCTGAACCTGTTGCAATAAGGATTACATCAGCATCTTTTGGAGCTACTTCTCCAATTACATAACCACCACGTTTTGCATCTGTTCCCGTAAGAGCAAGGTATGGTAAGTTTTGTCTTGAAAGAACGATAGATACTGGCTCATTTTTGCTATTTAATGCATACTCCCAAGCAGCTACTGTTTCTTTACCATCCGCAGGACGGAATGTAATCATGTTTGGCATACTGCGAAGCATCGCAAGTTGCTCAACTGGTTGGTGAGTTGGACCATCTTCACCTACACCAATACTATCATGTGTAAGCACGTAGGTTACTGGCAGTTTCATAAGTGCTGCAAGTCTCATTGAGTTTTTCATGTAATCACTGAATACGAAGAATGTAGAACAGAATGCTTTAAGTCCTCCGTGTACTGCAATACCATTAGCAATAGCTGCCATAGCATGCTCACGAATACCAAAGTGAAGGTTCATACCACTGTAATCTTTGCTACTGAAATCACCTTTGTTATTCATATATGTTTTAGTAGATGGTGCAAGGTCTGCTGATCCACCCATCATGTTTGGTACTCTATCAGCCATTTTATTAATTACTTCAAATGATACTTGACGCGTTGCAAGAGCTTTTGCTGTATCTGTGTAATTATCATATAAATCACTAAGATCTACAGTGCCATCTTCATACCATACTTGCCACTCTGATGCAAGTTCTGGATAAGCTGCCTCGTATCCTGTAAATAACTCATTCCATGCTGCTTCTTTTGTAGCTGCTTCTGCTTTGAATGCTTCCATAGCGCTTACAACTTCTTCTTCTACAAAGAATGGTTGCTCATGATGTCCTAGGAACTCCCTTGTTGCTTTGATGTTATCTTCTCCAAGAGGTTCACCATGTGCTGATGCTTTTCCTTGTCTAGCTGGACAACCATATCCAATTTGAGTTTTGATTTCGATGAAGTTTGGTTTACCATTTCCTGCTGTTTTAGCTGCTTCAATTGCTTTAGAAATAGCTACTGTATCATTACCATCTTCTACTAAGAATGTATTGAATCCTTGTGCATCAAATCTAGCTCTTACATTTTCAGTGAAAGCAATATCTGTATCCCCTTCGATAGTAATGTTGTTTGAATCGTAAAGTACGATAAGTTTTTCAAGAGCAAGTGTTCCTGCAAGTGATGCTGCTTCGTAAGAAATACCTTCCATAAGGCATCCATCTCCTACTAATGCATAAGTGTAATGATCAACTACAGGGAATCCTTCTTTGTTGAAGTGGCTAGCTAAGTGAGCTTCTGCCATTGCCATACCTACTGCTGATGCAACACCTTGTCCAAGAGGACCCGTTGTTAATTCAACACCTACTGTGTGGCCATACTCTGGGTGACCTGGAGTAAGACTTCCTTCTTGTCTGAAGTTTTGAAGGTCTTCTATTTGTAATCCGTAACCAAATAGGTGAAGTAATGAATATAAAAGTGATGACCCATGTCCTGCTGATAATACAAAACGGTCCCTATTTGTCCAGTTAGGGTTAGCTGGGTTATGGTTCATATGTTTTGCCCATACTGTGTAAGCCATTGGTGCACTTCCAAGTGGAAGCCCAGGATGCCCTGAATTTGCCTTTTGTACTGTTTCCGCTGCTAAGAGACGAATTGTATTAATCGCTTTTTGATCTACTAAGTTCATTTAGATAGTCCTCCTTAAATACGTAGTGGTAACATTTTACCATCTATTTCACATTATAATATGTTTTGTATCTCCTGTATACAACCTTTATGTCGATTTGTGGGTTTATTAGATTATTATATGTCACTATAGTGCAAAATATAAAAAAAGTAGGCATATACAAAATTTCATGCCTACTTTCTTTATTTATTCTGTTTCTTCACGGCCTTTAATGTAAATTTTTATTGGTGAATCTGTATCTTTATCTACTACATAAAGATGATACGGAAGCTTCATACCCACTGGTAAGTCATCTTGCTTAGTAATAATCACCGTACTTGGCTTAAGAAGTGTTGGCTCTATAATCCCAATTCCACAAACCATATTGACATATTGTTCATACACTGACAAGTCAAAATAATGGAGTGTAGCAATATCCCCTATCGTAATACCTGGGCTTATATGCATAAATTCTAGTGATTTATTTTTCTTCATGCCAAATTTCAAAGTAAATAAACCTTGTGTATCTATTTCTTTTATAAGTTTTTTGGCATATCTAGTAATCTTTTGATTAGCTGCTTTTGTAATATCTGCTGGTACATTGATATAATTAACATCTTCATCTTCTATCATTTCTTCTACTACAGGATAAGCACAGACTTTGCCATCTTGGTCTTTTAGAACGGTTATGCTAAGGATTTTATGATAGTCATTAATTTGCTCTATCAGCCACTCCTTGGCATCTTCATCTACTTCGTAGATGAAACTTTGTATATCACGCTCATTCAAGATATCTATAGACTCATACTTATCTTCATAGATTTGATAAAAAGTAAATGGTAAATGAATACTATTTAATTTCTCAAATACATCTTCTTTATTATTTTGATAGTAATAATTAGGTACAGGAATCTCTAAACTCGTTGCTAAATTCAGTAGTTGCACTCGACTTTCTAACATTTCTATACCTTCTTTGTCTGGATACGTAGGTACTTCTATCTGGCGATATTTGCCACTAGTCGGTATCACACTCGTGGAAAACATAAGTGTATCCACTCTTAATATAAGTTTTTCTATGTTCTCTTTAGTAGACTCTGCTAAAATGTGCTGAGTTGCAAACTCTGCTGCTACATTACCTATCGTTTTATCTAGTAATAAGGTTTTAATCCCTTTTTTAGAGGCTTCTAAGCAAATTAATGCTGACGTAAGGTTCCCCCCTACTATGCCTAGTTTATTAATTGGATATTTCTTCATTACAAGCCTCCTTGCTTTCATTTTATAACACTTATTCTAATATATACTTCACCATATCTATAGCTGGCTCTACATTTTTAGGTGGATTCACAAGACAAAGTACAAGTTCTTCTCCCATGACTACTCCTTCTATTTTATCAAGTTTATCTACTTTAATACCAAAAACATGTTCTTTGCCATCTTCTTTACTCGTAAAAGTAAGTAGCTTATCTTCATATTGTTTAAGTACTTCTTCAAGTTCTGGTATCCTATCAAGTGCCATTAGAGCATCACTATTTTCTACTAATTGATACTTCTCAAACTTAGCTTCTCCTAAAATCATCAGGTCTACTTCTCTTACCATCATCTTTAGGGCAAGAAGCTGCTCTGTAGCCATAGTAGATTGATCCATACTATTCCAGTTAACTGGCATGAATTGTATGTTTGCATCAAACTCTGTATTGTATTTCTCTAGAGTTTGGTCAATAATTTCCTCATCCATACTAATTCCTCCCGATACAACTATATCTGTCGTATAAACTGGCATTGGTGGTTTATTAATAATTACAACAACTTGCCATATTGCCAAAATCCCAAGGATTACCCCCACTATATGCCACCTGTAATAATCCCAGATATATTCTATTTTCTTTTTCCCCGCTAGTTCCTTAAATTTGTCTTTATTTGTCTTTTTGTTCATTTCAATCTCCTTCCTATATTAGATTGTATCAAATGGAATTTAGGATATCAACTAATTACCTCTTTTACTCTAAAATTTGCTATGATATACTTAGGAGAGGTTTATACTCTCATCATATCACATAGGTATAATTATATTATGTATTTGTGTAGTATTATTATATTAGTTCGTCTATTAAAACTTTAAGGAGGATTGCTATATATTATGAAATTTCTTTATAAGCTAGAAAGAAAATTTAGTAAGTACGCTATTCCAAATCTAATGATGTATATTATTTTTGGACAAGCCATTATCTTTTTATTAAGTATGTTTAATCCTAATTTTTACTCTAACTTTATGTTTAGTTGGCCCCATATCCTACAGGGTGAGATTTGGAGACTTGTTACCTTTATTTTTATTCCTAGTAGTATGAGTCCTATATGGTTTATGATTACAGCTTTAGTTTACTACTCTATCGGCTCTAATCTAGAACGTACTTGGGGAACTTTTAATTTTAACTTCTATTATTTTATTAGTATTATCGGAACAATTATAGTAGCTGCGCTCTTCAATATCCCAGGAGCCATTGCAACCTATGTAAACTTATCACTCTTTTTATCCTTTGCAACATTGGTACCAGATGCAACATTCTATATTTACTTTGTCATTCCAGTTAAAGCTAAGTATATGTTAATCTTCTACTTTATTATTCTTGGCTCAGAAGCCTTTTCAGGAGGATTTAAATCATTTGCCCTTATCGCTGCATCATTACTTGGATACTTCTTCTTCTTCGGTCTTCCAGCACTTAAACGTGGCCGTATAAGGCAAAAAGCTGCTCCTGCTCAAAGAAACTTCCAGCAAGCACGCCGCGAAATTGAAAAAGGCTCAAAAGATCCAATTAAAGTCGCTTTCCACAAATGCACAGTATGCGGAAAAACAGAAGTCGACGATCCAGAAATGGACTTTAGATACTGCTCAAAATGCAACGGACATCACGAGTACTGTATGGATCACCTAAGAGACCATACTCATATAGAATAAAATCAAGAAGGACTCTAGCCACTTTAAAGCTATAGTCCTTCTTATTTTTTGTATCTATCTTTCTATCTCTCTCACCTTGTATTTAAGTTTTTTTCAGCCTCTACTTAAATCCCCCACCTCACACTCGCATTAGCCCCAATATCCATTGCATTGGCCTCATCCGTATCAATATGCATCTCTAACGTAAAGCTTGGATGTACCCTCACTAGGATATTTTCTAACGTTCCTTTTCTCTCTCCCTCAAAAGTTACAGCTATTCTCTGATTATCTACCAATCCATATGCTTTAGCATCCTCATTTGACATATGAACGTGGCGTTTAGCCACAATACATCCTTCTTCAAGAGTTACTTCACCTTTAGGACCAATGAGCTTTACAGCTGCAGTCCCTGCTATATCTCCTGAATCCTTAAGCGGTGCATTTACCTTCAGAAACATTGCATCTGTCTTAGAAATCTCTACCTGAGTAGCACTACGTAATGGTCCTAGAATTCTTACATTCTCTAGTATCCTTCCCTGATTTCCAACCACGTGCACCCTTTCCTTCGCAGCAAACTGCCCACCCATTAACTCTTTAATAGGATGAAGCTCCGCTCCCTCACCAAATAAAATTGTTAAATGCTCCTTAGTCACATGTAAATGTCTAGCCGATATCCCCACCGGAATAATCATCTGTTTCATATATTTACCTCCACTCATCATATTTTCTCACAGCTCTTACGCAAATCCATTATACAAGGTTATTCCTTTTTTGCCTAGTTCTCTCACTTTTTCGCTCAATATTTTATATTTCCAACAAATTCAGACCAAATTCAGATAAACCAATGATTTTAACTAGTTTTCCAAGTACCGTCCAATTAGCTACTCCATATGCAGAAGAATTGCCTCTTGTGTGTCCTCCCAACCCTGATGCTTACACTGAAAAAAACCAGCCCGTTAGTGGTACACTTGGACATATACTCCAAATCTAGACTTTGTAGGTACAGACTCTTTCATTGTTCAGGCAAAGGGGTCTCCCAGTAGCTTTGCCTGAACAATGAAATAACCGTATTTGTCGAATCATGTGCACCGCCTGTAATTAATGCAAGTAATCACTACTTGTTAGTTGGTGAATCATTCAATCCCATGACAGGAGTTACTGCTTTTGATTGTGCTAACAATAATATTACTACGGATATTATAATCACACATCTTGAATGCAGAGGGAGAAAAAATTCTGTGCCCTTCTGCAACCTACTTAGACTCTCATCACGCTTTCCCCACCCTATCATTCACTAAAAACATCCCCTCATGCAATATCGGCATCACCATAATAACCACCAAAATACTTATCATGCCTCTCTGTGTCAAATACCCTAGCCCCGTAATTATGCTCCCATATAGCACAAGTATCATTCCCATCCTTCTTGATTTACTCCTGGGGTTTTGTCCAAAAGTAATATCCGCATACCCAAGCATCGCATACATGGGTATAAGACTTACCACACTTCCACCATATTGAAAGACCATAAGTGGTATAGGCCAGTACTTCTTTAGTACATACCCAGATACAAGCCTTCCCTCTCTATACAAAGGTACTTCTCTACTATTTTCATGGCCATATGTTATCACTAACAAACCTTCTATAATATGTAATATACCTATCAGAATAATCATCTCATCATAATGTAAATCAAGCCAAGTTAAATCTTTCTGAAATAATCTCCCTACAACCTGTACCCCATATGCAATAGGGATCACATAAGAAAAGCATCCCCATTTAGGATTAATAGTGACCAAGCCTATTGTGATAGGGATTAATATTAACATACCCTTGGTAATCGGAATACAAATACCAAGGGATGTTAATACCAAACTCATTATTGCACCTATTATAACACCTCTAAATATATCCTTAATAGCGGTACGTTCTAATTGATTTCTATAAACTTTATCTTTAGTTTCTTTTGCTTCTCTTCTGTACATGACTATCATTAAAATAGCTAATACAATAAATATAGGGTCTGATACTATATAAACTATATTCATAGCTAATTTTAATAATAGAGTCTGTACACTCCCCATATATCTCCCCTTTAACTATTTCATTTCTTCTAGTAATACTTCTACTGCTTTTTGAAGTTGAACATCCTCATCATACTCTAACTTTGGTTTAATCATCAGCTCTGCTGGCAATTCTACTCGGTAATGTGGTTCAATACCTGTACCTTGAATACATACACCACTTGGAGTGAAGTATTGTGAAGTGGTTACTTTAAGCGCTGATCCGTCTGTAAGAGGCATGATACTTTGTACAATCCCTTTTCCAAAAGTTGTTGTGCCTACAAGCGTTGCTCTGTCATGATCTTTAAGTGCACCTGATAATACTTCTGAAGCACTTGCACTTTGCTCATTTACAAGTACAGCTATTGGAATATCTGTATACTCATCATCCGCATATGCAGTCTTAACTTCTCCTTGATTATCTTTTGTAGAGACAATCACGCCTTCTGGAATAAGTTCATCTACGATGTCCTCCGTAATATGAAGAAGTCCTCCAGAGTTGTTTCGAAGGTCTATAACAAGTCCTTTAGCCCCTTTACGCTCTACCTCTGTAAGTGCTGCCTTAAACTGCTCATACGTTGGTTCTTCAAAAGATCTAATTTGTATATAACCTATGTTATTATCCATCATCTTATATTCTATAGATGGGTAGACTACATTTTCTCTTGTAATGTCTAAGTCATAAGTTTTGTTCTCTGAAGGTCTATAAATAGTTACGACAACAGCTGTGCCCTCTTCACCCTTTATAATCTTCGGTGCTTCTTCAAAATCATCGCCTGTAAGTTCCTTACCCTCTGCTCCTATAATCTTATCTTTAGTGAGCATACCAGCTTTTTCTGCTGGTGAACCTGGAAATACTTCTGTTACTGTAATCGTATTATCCGTTTGATCAACTGTCATTTGTACACCTATTCCCGCATAAGTTCCACTAGACTTCTCCATAAACTTTGCAAATTCATCAGGTGTATAATAAGTTGTATAAGGATCACCTACTCCAGCTACAAAACCTTTATATATACCTTGTTCTAACTTATCTCTATCTATTTCACCTACATAATATTGATTGATAGCTTTATCTATAGCGAGTAACTTTTTATCAATGTAGTCATACTTATCTACAAAGGCAGTTCCCACGAGTAAAAGCATGAGTACTAATAAAAAGCCTATCGCAGTACCTTTAAAAAATCCTTTCTTTTCCATTGCTCCACTTCCTTATTTTAAGTATTAATATTATTTTACGTCTATCTATATCTTATTATCCCATTATTTTTTACCTTTATTATGAAATTACCTCAGAACCTCTATTGCTTTTTGTAATGGGGCATCATTTGCTCTTTGAACACTACCTGTTGTCACAAGTTCTATGGTATTAGCTGCTGGTGTACGCTCTGAGATATTTGGTTCAATACCATTATCTTTAATTTGTAAACCACTTGGTGTTTTAATCAATCCGGTGGTAATACTAAGACCTGAACCATCTTCAAGTTCTATGAGCTCTTGTATTGTACCATTTCCTGCAGTCTTATCTCCTACTACAATCCCTCTTTCTGACTCTTTAATGGCCCCTACAAAGGCTTCTATTGCTCCTTCTGTATATCTGTTGGTCAATATCACCATAGACTCCTCATACTTAGCTGTAGCGCTCTTGTACTCTTTCACTTGATTCTTCTTGTCTGTTACAGTAAAAATAGTTGATTCTGGTAAGAATAAATCACATAATGCTTTAACTTCTTCTAAATTATCACTATATGTACCTCTAAGGTCTAAAATGAATTTAGTCGCTCCTTGATTTTTAAGTTCTTCTAGCAGAGACTCCACTTCTTTAGTTATTCCATCTGTCAAACCTTCTATTTTTACATAGCCAGTCTCTTTGTCTAATAGTTCACCTCTGATTAAGTCTATCTCTACTATCCGAGAATTAAGCTTTATATCTTTTTCATTAGATCCATCATTTTCTTGTATCTTATACGTAATAGCATTTTCTCCTGTATAGGTAAGTTTCTCATAGATTTCTATCTCATTAGACATCATAGCAGGTATTTCATCTAGAGCTACGATCCTTTGTCCTACTTTAACACCGGCTTCCTGCGCTGGTGAACCTGGAATAACATCTGTCACCATCAGGTATTGATTGGTGATTCCCCATGAAAACCGAATTCCTGTCCCTAAATAATTCCCATCTGATTCTACTTTTTGCTTAGTAAATGCCTCTTTTGATAAATAAGATGTGTATTTATCCTCTAAACCATACACATATCCCTCATAAATACCTTCTATCATTTCTTTACTACCAGCTTCTGTAATATAATTGCTGCCTACTACGGCATTAATAAAAGCTAATTTTTCATTAGAGAATGCTCGTTCTTCTTTCGTAGCAGCTTTAACACCTATAAAGATTCCTCCTGCAACTAAGGAGCCTACTATAATTCCGAGTCCTGTCTTAATGGCATTTTTTTTATTCACTATTTCTCTCTCCTTATTTAAATCTATATTTTTTATTTTATCATACTTTATTGAACAATTGATGAATAAAAGAAAAAGTCTTAGCTACGCTCTAAGAGCTTTACTAAGACTTTTCTAGCCATTATTTATTTAAGTATTTCCACGGGTTAGTATGTTTTCCGTTTATTCTGACCTCAAAGTGGCAATGATTACCTGTCGAGTAACCTGTACTGCCTATTTTAGCAACTTGCTGCCCTTTGCTAATCTTCTGGCCTGTTGATGCTGTTAAGGAAGAGTTGTGCCCATAGATAGTTACTAACCCACTACCATGGTCAATCATAATGGTATTACCAAATCCTCTTACCCACCCCGATGTAATAACAATTCCATCTGCTGCTGCCACGACTGCTTTGCCATAACCTGCTGGAATATCTATTCCTTGATGGAATTCATTCTTACCTGTTATAGGGCTTTCCCTCGGATTATATTCTGAGCTAAGTCTATAATTTCCTGGCACTGGCCATGCAAACCGCCCACCATTATATTTCTGAGTACTTTGCTCTGTCAATTTCTTAATTTGCTTTTCTAGGTCTTTAGAAACTTCTTCTAATTCCTCTATTTGTGCATAGAGTGCATCTTCTTTATTTTCAAGTACACCTAATTTTTTATTTTTCTCTTTCCTAGCTACTTCAAGCTCTGATTTTTTAGTAAGCTCTTTTTGTCTGAGTGCTTCTATATTTCTTTGCTCTTGTTCTAGTTTAAGTTTTTTATCAGCTATGATTTGCTCTTGCATCTCATATTCATCTAGTAATTGATTATCATGTTGTGAAATAACTTTTATATAGTGCGCTCTATTAAGTGCTTCCCATATATTATCAGCTGAGAAAATAAGTTCTAAGTACCCTGATTTATTATTCTTATACATCTGCACCATACGCTTTTTAGTTGCCTCATATTGATGATCTTTCTTTTCAATAGCACTACTAAGCTCTGCTTGTGCAATCTCTACTTCTTCTTTTTTGAGAACTAAATCCGCTTCTACACTAAGGATTTCATCCTCTATTTTAGTGATATTCTTATCTAAGGCCTCTAACTCTTGACTAACTGCCTCTTTTTGTTCTTTAGTATTATCTAATGTGTTTTTAGCCTGTTTAATATCTTGCTTAGCACTGTTTAATTCATTTTTTTTACCTGATATTTCACTTGCATTTATGGGTACTAATGACATTGATAACATGATAACTACTATTAGTAGTAGAATTCTTTTTCTCACCCTATTAGCCCCCTATACTTTAAGATGCTTGTGAATAGCTATGGCACTTCCTAATGCACCAATGCCTATTCCTAGCAATGCAAATATAGGTACTAAGCCATTCATAATTTCATTTATAGGTTGAAGAGTAAGACCACCTAGCACACTACTTAAACTTTGTGTCATCATTTCTGCTGCCCAGTTATATGCCCCGTGAATAAGTCCAATCGGTATCACGCATCCAATAATGCCTATAGTAATTCCTTCTACAAGGAATGGTAGTCTAATGAAAGCATCTGTTGCTCCAATATACTTCATAATATTAATCTCACGCCTTCTTACATAAACAGTAAGTTTAATAGTATTTGTAATAAGTAAAAGTGCAATGATGATTAGGCATCCTATTACCCCAACAGATAATAGTTTAATAGATTTATTCATTACGATAAACATATCTGTTTCTTTTTCAAAATATGTAATTTGTAATTCTGGAATATTACTAAGTACTTGTACAATAGCTTCTTGGTTTTCTACCTCATCTACCTGTAATTCAAATGAAGCAGGTAGAGGGTTATCATCTTTGAATTGTTCAAACAAAGTATTACTCTCTTGATCCCCTGCAAAGATTTCTAAAGCTTTTTCTTTAGAAATATACTCTAGCTCTATAACATGAGGAATACTTTGTATTTGACTAGCTATTTCACTTGTTCTTTCTTCACTTACATCGTTATTGATATAAGTTGTAATTCCCATTTGAGTTTCTATCTGGCCTAAGATGTAATCTATATTTTTAGCTACAGAGTAGGACATCCCTAGTATCAAAAGACATAGTACGATAGTTCCTGCTGATGCCAATGCCATAAGTCTATTTTTCCATAATCCAAGGATACCTTCTTTGCATAAATACTTAATTGTATGCCATTTCATCATCGTATCCTCCATCATGTATATCTTTAGAAATCATGCCATCACTTACTTCGATAACACGCTTTTTCATGGTATTAACAATCTCTCTTTCGTGAGTCGCCATAATAACTGTTATACCTCTTAGATTAATATCATGTAACAACTGCATAATCTCCCAAGAAGTTGCAGGATCTAAGTTACCTGTTGGCTCATCAGCTATAAGTATCGGAGAGTTATTAACAATAGCTCTAGCAATAGCCGTTCTTTGCTGCTCTCCACCAGATAACTCATGTGGGTAGCACCTTGCTTTCTTTGCAAGTCCCACTAACCCTAACACAACAGGTACTGATCTTCTAATCTCTTTATTGCTTGCTTGTACCACTTGCATAGCAAAAGCAACATTTTCATAAACCGTCTTATTCGGTAATAGCCTAAAATCCTGAAATACTACACCTATATCCCTTCTTAAATAAGGAATCTGACGCCTTTTTAACTTAGTAATTTCTTTCTCATTCACTATGATTTTCCCATGAGATGGTTCTACTTCTTTAAGCATAAGTTTGAGCAATGTAGATTTACCCGAGCCGCTATTCCCTGTTATAAATATAAACTCCCCTTTTTCTATGCTAAGTGAAGTCGGCTTTAGCCCAACAGTCCCATTAGGATATGTCTTTGACACATTATTTAAGTAAATCATGAAGTTATTTCCCCCAAGTCACTCTATTACATTTTTCCAGAGTTTTGTCTCTCCATGTAATCCATGTATTGGCTAACCATAATTGTAATTTTAAAGATGATTGCATCATCAAATTTACGTAAGTCGAGTCCTGTCATTTTTAGTAATTTATCTAATCTATATACTAATGTATTTCTATGAATGTAAAGTTGTCTTGATGTCTCAGATACGTTTAAGCTGTTTTCAAAGAATTTGTTAACAGTCATTAATGTTTCATCATCAAAATGTTCTACTTTTTTACCTTTTAAGACTTCTTGAATGAACATCTTACATAATGGTAGTGGTAGTTGATAAATAATTCTTCCTATACCAAGCTTTGAATAGGTTGAAATGTGGTTCTCACAGTTAAATATTTTTCCTACTTCAAGAGCCATGCTAGCTTCTTTATAAGAATTAGATACATCTTTTAAATCTCCAACGATTGCTCCTACGGACATAGATACATTACTCATAGCTTCTGAACTTAATGTATCGTAAATCATTTTTGCATAGCCATCTACCTCTTCTTCATCTATGCTATTTACTTCTTTTACTAAAATAACACTTCTTTCGTCTACAGCTGTTACGAAATCTCTTGTTTTATCTGGGAAGATACTTCTTAAAATATCAGAAATATTTGCTTCTTTTGATTGACTTGATTGAATAAGAATAACCACGCGTGGTACTGCATTTTCAATATGAAGTTTTTTAGCTCTACTATAGATATCTACTAATAATAAATTATCTAATAATAAGTTTTTAATAAAGTTGTCTTTATCAAATCTTTCTTTATAAGCTACTAATAAACTTTTAATCTGGAACGCTGCAAGTTTACCTACTTTATAAGCTTCATCATCTGAACCACTTATAGAGATAACATATTCTACTAAGTATTCATCATATATCTTAAAGTAATGTGACCCTTGCATTTCTTGACTGTCAGCATGTGAATTAATAAAGGCTTCTACCTCTGGTACATACTCACCTACTGTATGCTCAATTGTTGTTGCTACGACTTTAGATTCAGCATCTAAAATACTGAAATCTCTTCTTGTGATGTTTTTTAATCCATCGATTGTGTTTTGTAAAATTTGATTTGAAATCACTCCATCAGCTCCCAAAAAATATATATTTTCTAATAGTTTTATCGCATTATACTTTATTTTAGCCTATTTCTCTATAAAAAAAAAGCCTATCTTCAATATTAGATGTTTTTTTTACATGATATGCCCTTTTACACACTATTTGATGATAAACAAAATAGTAGTATGCAGAGCATACTACTATTTTAATTCATTTATTAGTTAGTAATTGTTAATTGTGTTTCTAAGTCAAATACATGAACTTTTGAAGTATCCATACCGAATCTGATTTCGCTTCCTGGACCAGCTTTACAGCTTGGGTTTACACGAGCTGTCATGTTGTGACCTTCACAGATCATGTAAAGGTAAGTTTCTGAACCTAATTGCTCAGTAACTTCAACTTGTGCACTTACTACTGCGTATTTACTTACTTCATTTTCTTGTACAGTATCCATATCCGCTGTATGCTCTGGACGAATACCCATCATAACATCTTTACCTACATAGCTAGCTACTTTAGCTGCTTTGTCTTTTGGTAATACAACTTCTCCCTTACCAAATGTAAGAATGATATCTTCTCCACGTTTACCAACTTTTGCTTCGAATAAGTTCATTTGTGGTGATCCAATGAATCCAGCAACGAATAAGTTTTGTGGCTCTCCGTATAATGTACCTGGTGCATCTACTTGTTGGATAACACCATCTTTTAATACTACGATACGTGTTCCAAGTGTTAACGCCTCTACTTGGTCATGTGTTACGTAGATGAATGTTGTTTGAAGTCTTTGGTGTAATTTTGAGATCTCTGTTCTCATTTGTACACGTAATTTTGCATCAAGGTTTGATAAAGGCTCATCCATTAAGAATACTTTTGGCTCACGAACGATTGCTCTACCCATGGCAACACGTTGTCTTTGTCCACCTGATAATGCTTTTGGTTTACGATCTAAACATTGATCGATATCAAGAATTCTAGCTGCTTCACGAACACGACGATCAATTTCGTCTTTTGGTGTCTTACGAAGTTTTAATCCAAATGCCATGTTATCATAAACTGACATATGTGGGTAAAGAGCATAGTTTTGGAATACCATGGCAATGTCACGATCTTTAGGAGCTACGTCGTTACATAGTTTATCTCCAATCCATAATTCTCCTGAAGAAATTTCTTCAAGACCTGCAATCATACGTAATGTAGTTGACTTACCACATCCGGATGGTCCTACGAAGATGATGAATTCTTTATCTGCGATATCTAAGTTAAAATCTTTAACAGCTATAAATCCATTTGAATATTTTTTATAAATACTATCTAATTTTAATCCTGCCATTATATTTTCCCCCTTGATAGTTGGTTAATTAATTTCTTATGTTTTTTATTAACTTAATGATACTATATTTTCAGAGTCCATGCTATTCGCTATTTCTCTAAATTAAATAATTTTATTTTAGCTATTATCAATAAACTATTTTTACAGTTATTGGAATGTACTAGGTTTTCTCCTAGCTATTTGCTACTTCTTAGATTATAAGTTCCTATGCACTATGCAAATTACCTTGATATGTACTAGTTATTTGGCTATTTATTATAGGTACCAAGCTAACTGTTTCTTCTATATTTCATTTTTTCTATACTTCCCTAGGTTTTTGTTTATTATTTTACTAAAGTAGTATATTTTTTTATACTTTTCTTTAGTTATACTTTACATCTCACTTTTTTATACTCTCCTAAATACAAATTTTTATAAGCAAAATACCTATAGAAACAAAGCACTTTATCTCCGCTTATTTCTATAGGCATTCTTATTATCTTCATATACTGTATCAGTTATCTATCTTTCTTTTATAACTTTAAGAATAAACTGAGGTAATACTAACATACGTTTTGCTCTAGTTGGCTGTTTAATAAGCCTATAAAACCATTCTAGCCCTAATTTTTGATAGATTACTGGCGCTCTTTTAACTGTTCCTGCCATACCATCTAGACTTCCGCCTACACCAATAGCTACTTTTACGTTTGGCATTTGATTTTTGTACTTATCAATCCACAGTTCTTGCCTTGGTGCACCAAGTGCTACAAGAAGTATATTGGCTTTTGATTTATTGATGTCTTCTATAATAGCTGGAATATCCTCTTCTTTGAAATATCCATCCCTACATCCTACGATTTGAATACCTGGATAGGTCTTTCTCATATTCTCTGCTGCTATATCAGCCACTCCTGGCTTGCTTCCAAAGAAATAATACTTATATCCGTTCTCTACAGCTTGCTTCATTGTGTTTTGTGTCATATCAAAACCAGCTACTCGCTCTGGTAGTACTTCACCTTTTAAAATTTTAGAAGCGATAACTACCCCGATACCATCTGGTACAACCAAATCAGCATCTAACAAGATACGTTCCATCTCTTTATTTTCTTTTGCAAGCATAATAATTTCCGGATTAGGTGTAAATACCATATGGCATCTATCCCCCTGGATAAAACGCTCTATTTTTTTAACCGCTTCATCCATTGTTACTTGATCTACTGGTATATCTAATATATTAACTGTCTTTCTCATCATATCCTCCTATTCAAGCAATCCCTTAATATGCTTCGCTGGTAAATAAACTTTCTCTTTGTGCCTTTCATAAGCTGCGTTAACTTCTGCTTTTTTAGCTTCTAAGTTACTTGTTATTTCATCTACCATGGCTATAAGTGCTTGCCTTTCTATATGGTTTGTATCAACAGCATATGGTAAGTTCATCTCTTCCATAAACCCTTGTACTTTTGGATCATAAGAAAGCGCAATCATCGGCGTTCCTACTGCTCCTGCCATAATCAAACTGTGAAGTCTCATTCCTATGATGAAATCAAAGTTCGCTGTATAGGCTACTGCTTCATCGATAGTAAGCTCTCTATCTATCAGCTTTACATTTACATCTAGCCTCTCTACAACCGCCTTAGCAGCTGCTACATCCTCATTATAGTACATAGGAATCATATAGACGCTATAACCCAAGTTATCTATGTGCTTGATAACCGGTGCTAACTCCTCTGCAATCTGAGCTGTATTTTGCCAAGGTCTCACATATATACCTACAGTCTTCGGTTCTACCACCTTATCTAGAACAAAATCTTTAACCTTGATTCCAAGAACAGGGTCAATAGCTACTGTAATAGGTGCCTTAACTTTCATTTCTTCTAAAAGTTTTTTAGATCCTATCTCTCTTACAAAGATATGATTTACTTTACTGCATATTATTTTGATAAGTGTTTTGTTAAATCCTTTATTAACAGGGCCTACTCCTTGTGAGTATAATACTACTGGCTTTTTAAAGAACTGAGCTATTTTGATAATCCCTAAATAATAAGGTACTGTTTTATTACTTGTTACATCTTGTAATAGACTCCCTCCCCCGCTTATAAGGAGAGAACTCTTTTTAATAGCTGCCGCAACTTCTTTGATTTTCCACCTATTAACGGCTTCTACATTGTATACAGCTTTTGTTTTTTGAGGTGTATTAGAGAGAACCACAATATTCACTTGTGGCATCTGCTCTCTAAGTGCTCCTATAATTGATTGAAGCACTGCTTCATCACCTATATTATCAAATCCATAATATCCTGATATAACTACTGTATTTTTTGTATCCATTGATTAATCACCTTACATACGACTTTAATTACATATATTAATACGATTCCTATTACTATTCCTATTGCTATGCCATATACGCTACGTACTAATGAGATAAGTACTGGTGTATGAATATGCGCATAGGTATTTACTAATGATATTTGACCTATAATCCCTAATACTAATAGTGGAATGTATTTTTCTTTATAGCCATAATACAATAGGGCTAACATAATAGGATGCCCTATTAAGAATTCTTTTGTTCTTGGTCTTACACCAAGGAAAGTATCTAATAACTGTCTAACTTGTGCTTCGAATCCTGAAATCTCACCTGTATTACCTGTTCTAGATGTATAGATAAGTAATACTACAGCTAATGCACCAATGATGGCTATAGCCCAATAAGTTACTTTGTTACTGAGTAATTTCTTATAATAGTTGTAATCTAATCCATGATCTCTGAACATGAGTAAGACAATAATAAGTGCAATAGGAACAATATGCGCTACTTTAACTCCTGCGAATATATCAATACCCATAGCGAAGCTTGTTTTTGATAGTGTTCCAATAATCATTAATGCCCCACCAAAAGATATCGCTGACATCTTAACGAAAGAAAGTAATGCACTTTTTAAACTATTAGGCTTACTATTTAATGAAATATATACTCCATAAGTTGGGAATATACTTGCACCAAATAATGCCATCATCTTAATTGCCATGTTTGGCGCTATCTTAAGAAGCCCTGCATACCCAATAAATCCAAGTGCTCCTAAGATATAGCCCACTTGTGTAAAACCAATGCTATCTACTAATAATACAAAGATACCAATAGAAGCTACTCCCGCTAAAAGGGCTACTAGGAAACTACTTACCGGTAAATTATATGGCACTATATCACTAGTTACCGTATAGCCTTGCGCTTCTGCTTTTGTCTTAAAAGTACTAATACACTCCATAATGAATTCTGTATCTGCTTCAATATCTACTGTATTTGGCATTTTAAATAGGAATGTTCTTAGATTTCTTTCTGTTAAAGCTAACATGAATCTATCCATCATTTTAACTTCATCATACTTTTTGATTTCGCCATCAGTTAATGTATGCAGTCTAGAAATATTAGCTGATCCGCCTAAGCTACTGTTAGCAGAAGCTAAAGCTTTAAATCCTTTTTGCTTACCTGAGAAGAATTCTACATACCCTAATCCAAATTCATCTACTAATTCCTGCATTAACTTAGATTCTACACCTACTATTTCTTGGTCTGCAAAATAGATAGTATCTAGATTTGGGATACTTCTAATTTGATCCACTACATATCTAATACTTTCATCTGTTTCATTATCCCAAGATTTAACCTGTGGTGAAATAGTATAACCTAGGTTTGCTGCTATTTGTAAATCTTCATAGTTGTATCCAGCACCTGTTGAAACTACAGCTGATGTAGCACTTCCTATTTGAATGAACACTTTGCCGCCAATTTCTACTTTTTCTGCTGGTACGTGTTTTGCTAATAAATTGTGATATATTTTTTCAACGGTTGCATCATCATAAGCTTCTATATAAGTATATTCTCTTTGAATATTAGTAGCTTCTGGATAAAACTTCTCTAGTAAATATCCTTCATGATAAGTTGCATTGCCCTGTTCTTTATAGTTATAAAACTCACCCCTACTACTAGGTGCTACAGTATTTTCCCTTACAAACAAATTTGTTGCCCCGGCTGCTTTAAACTCACTTAATACTTCCTCAAGTCCCTTCCCCGTTTGCTGTGCTATACTTAGTACATCTGAATATCTAATAGATATCTGTACATCTTTGTAAGCTCTTTCTACTCCAACTCTTTGAATCCCTATATATCCACATATTAGTAAGGATACAGCTATCATTACACAGATTATACTCTTTACTTGCTTTTTCATCTCTACCTCCAACATTTATCTTTTGTATTTTTATTATTGGATTTCGTATCCGCCTCTTACCATAAATGTACAATCCTTCTCAGACACCATACCTCTACCATCATCCCTTGGAATAATCATTAGATGATATCTTGCTATATCCTGTCCACCTACTACATCTACACCATCTGTCATATCCTGTAATCCACCACCAGTAGAATCTACAGCCCTAGCCTTACCACTTCTAAGAATAATTTCTGTCCCTTGTTTACCTAGTATTACCTCTCCGGCTGGTACAAATACCACCTGATACGTATTATTTTGAGAACTACCACCCATTTCCTGTACTTTCTGATCCACATAACTCTTAGTCACAAGCGGATCATTAATAGTCCCCGGCTCCGCACCAAACCCATAAGCCACCGAAGCCATCAAAGTAACTCCTAGCCCCATCATTATAAGTCTACTATTTTTCTTATTCATTCTATTCGTTCCCTCCTCCACACATATTCT
>JAVVPO010000003.1:20731-80301 GCA_036655715.1 Cellulosilyticaceae bacterium
TAAGTCTACTATTTTTCTTATTCATTCTATTCGTTCCCTCCTCCACACATATTCTTTCATTCTTTTCCAACATACATAAAGGAATGTCTAAAATTATTGACAACGTAGCCTGAGGTTATAGATATTATTTCGGTTTCATGCGTAGTTAGAAAACGAAAAATATCTATAATCTCAGGCGGCCACCCGCCAATTTAGACATTCCCTTTATAATCTACATCATTCTTTCGAATGTATAGTAAATACTTCCTTCATGCATCTTGAATTTAAGATACTCTCCATCCTTCGGATTATCTGATGGCACTGCTAACCCATTAACTCTTATATATCTAATACCATCTTCTAAGCGTACCTCTTTTTCTATGCCACCTGCATAAACCACAAATATATTCTTGCCAGTTGTTTCTCTTAACTCTTTCAGGTAGTCATGTAGTGCCTTACCTTCTCTTGCATCATCAAATTGTGTAAGCGGATTTTTGCCCATTACCATAATGATATTTTTAGCACTTGTTTCTTCAAGACTTTGTTTCATTTGTGTCCACTGAGAGGCATTGGTCTTTCTAAGTCCTCCACTATCAGTTCCTAAGTATAATACTTTAGTATCTTGATAATCTTGGCTTTGGTATCCATTGTTATACACTAAAGTTGGTTTATTAAAGTTCGTATTTACATTAGCTTTTGAAGCTAAAAGAACCATACTTGCATTACTAGTCAACTTATTCGTTATACTAGTTACATCTTGATTGCTTAATTTCATACTACTTATGTTTGTTGGTCCTGCTACATTAATCATATAATCATTGCCTGTAGGTGCTGATAATGTTGGTTTATAGAGTGGGTCATAACGATAGTCATCTCTTACTTGAATGCTTGTACGTTTTTGTAACCCTCTTGTTACCGATAAATGATCCATATAAATAGCACTTTCACGCTTAGCCGCATTGCCATTTGTATAAACATATACTTTTGTTATCTTAGCTGGTAATTTAACTTCTTCTGGTATCCATGCACTCTGGTACTTCCAGCCTTCATAGTTTAAACTATCTGCTAGCTTAAGATAATGTGTTTTACCTGCTGCATCTTCTACTTGAAGCTTCATTGTATCGCCTTGTTTCTTAGCATGTACCCACATATTAACTGATCTAGAGTTCTCTGGGATTACTATAGGATTGTTAAATACAGTATATGCTACTTGTTTATTAGCATCTTTATCAAAGGCATAAGTCATCTTGAGAGATTGATTCCCATGGTATTTTATATCTTTAGACGGCTCTATTTTCCCTTTAACAGTTGTCGTATCCCCTGCCCATTTACCATTTTCCGCCTCAAAAGAATCAATAGCTACAACAGATTCTCCTACTGTAATGCCCACTGTTCCTACTGCACTATTGTACTTAGCAGTAAGTAAGGCTACATCTTTTCCTTTAGTCGTTACTGTGTTTCCAGTAACTGATACGCTTCCTGCACTACTTGTCCATTGTACTTTTTCAGGTGTAAGTGGAATTTTGTATCCTTGTTTATCCACACCATAAATTTGTACTTTGCCCGTACTATTTTCATCTATTTGCATACTAGATGGTTCTATGTAAAGACCTACAGGACTATTGGTCACTGTAATCTCTGTTGCAACTTGTACGCCGCCGCTTTCTGCTACGACTAATCCTTTTCCCTCTGATTCTGGATAGAATGCAAGTCCTTTCCAAGTACCCGTTACGCCTGTAACTGATAGTTTAAGAGAACCTGGATCTACTGTAAGTGGATTATCATTTTCATCTGTACCTGTTACATTAAATGTAATGCCTTCACCTATAAATGTTCTATCTCTATTTGCTTTTATGTATAGTTTACTTAATGACCCTTTAGGTGTGGTACTAAACACCCCTATGCCATTAGTTACTTTTCTCTCTACTTTATCAGAAGGACTATTTTGTACGGTTATGCTACTTGTTCCTTCATTTCTAGCTACTAATGTTGTTGAACCACCTCCATCTAGATACATCGCATCTTTCACACCATATTTTGAAAGAATATCTGCTAATTCTGCATGATTAGCTCCTAGAGTATTATTACGTCCATCAATTGTAATAAGTAATACTTCCTCTGGTGTGTTAGTTGTAGCTACAATAGTTCTTGGCGCTCTTGAATTTGGATCTACCTTATGAGCCGAACCCGTATAGGCCTGGCCATTTTTCATAATAAGGCCTCCCCCACCTATTCCCATCTGCATATTTTCTACTGCATCTATTACTTGGTTATTAAGGGATATATTTTCTTCAACTCTAACAACTTCAGAGGCTTTAATAATCGGATAATAAGTTGCTGCATCTTTTGTACTTAAGATGATAGCCTTTGCACCTTTTGGTATAGCTACTACTTCATCTTGTAAAGAAAGATAAGTTGCCTCTTTATCTTGTATTAAAATAGTATAAACGCCTTCGCCTCTATATTTATTAACAAGTGAAGCATTATCGTTGTAATATCTACCATCTACAATAATAGGCCTACTTAATGATCCAGGCATAGTATTATAGGTATTCGCATCAAACAGTTCTATATCGTCTGCTACCACACCAATTGTTAGACCATAATAGTCTATAAGTACGTTATTACTCTCATTTAACATAAAGGTTGCCATATGTTTGGCAGGCCCTAATGTACCATATTTATAATTGTATCCATGTTTAAGTTCACCATCTTCTATAACAGTTCCAAAACTTGGTGCATAGGCTGCTTTCATATCAAAGAAATCTGCATTGACACCTGCTACCGCACCACTTTCATTTACCATTTGTAAAACTGTTTTTCTCTCCCCTAGAGTACTCGACTCGATAGGTGCTATCTTTACATTATCACTTCCAAGGTTAATCTTTAATAAATTGATATCTTGCCAACCTACATCAGTTAGCACTTCCTCTGATATCAGTTTAACCCCCTTAGTTACTGTCTGTTCTATTCTCTGTGTATGAAGTATCTGTCCATATACTGCTGAAGCACTACTTGTAAATATCAAACTGGCCATAAGTATTGACATTAATTTTCTTGATTTCATATGATTCCTCCTTCTAGAACTCCCAGTCATAACCCTTTTTAGTTATCCAACCCCAATACAATTTGAATATCATAACTTAAGTTCGTGTTACTTACAACAACGCACTTAGGATAATATTCTTTAAACTGCTCCGCAAGCTTTGTATCCTTAGCATATACAGTTGTAGTTGCTACATCACTTGTACTATAGTTTCCTATATTATTTATGGTATATCCGGATTCTTCTAATCTTCCTTTTTCTACACCTGCAACTCCTGTTACACCTGTACCATTCAAGATTTCTACACTTACTGTTTTATCTATTTTTATTTCTTTAGTAACTGTTTCTTCGCCTGCTGGTACAGTATCATTAAATACGCTATCTAAAAATGCATCCATTTGGCTCTCATCTGGGAAGAAATATGAAACACCATTTTCGTAAGCTCCCTCTCCTGGGATAATTTCAAAAGCTAAATTTTCTAAGTCAAAGCTAGTAAGGTACTTATAGTATTGTGTTATCTCTGTTAGAGCAATATCCGTTTGCACAGAATCAAATAGAATGTTAACTAACTTAGGTATCTTCGTAATGATACTTGGGCTTATTACCTTCTTTGCAAATGCTTCTAGGAACAATTGTTGTGTTCTAACACGAGCTACATCACCTTCTGGATAACGTCTAAATCTAATAAGCTGCTCTGCTTGCTCTCCATCTAGATGTTGCTCGCCTTCTTTTAAGTTAATGTATAAATCTGCTGCATTATCTGTATAATACATATCTTGTGGTACATACATATCTACACCACCCACAGCATCTACAATTTCTTTAAATGCGTCAATGCTTACAACAACATAATTATCTATTTTGATGCTAAGCATATTTTCAATTTGATTAATTGTATACTCACGGATATTTTCAATCCCACCATAAGCTGTCATCTCATTAATTTTAGATACAGAAACCGGATAATTGCCATCCGCTTTTAATTTGGCTTTTTGGTCCTCTGTCCAGATCACCTTTGTATCACGTGGTATAGATACTACCTTCGCTTTATTGGTCTCACTATTAAAGTTAACTACAAAGAGCACATCTGTCCTGTATCCATCTTTATCTACACCAAAAACAGCTAGATTTTTATTAATCTTCTTTGGCTTACCTGTTAACTTATCTATTAACTCAGTACCTTCACTACTACCATCACTTACACCATTATTTTCGTGTATGAAGTTATTATAAGCCCATACTACGCCACCCACTAAAACTGCACATACAACTAAAGTGACTGCCATTATCTTGAAAAATAATTTAATAAGTTGATTTTTTTGATTTTTTTTCAACTTGCTTTTTTTCTCACTCATATTCTTTCACTCCTATATTATTATCCAAAGGATCATTTTTAAATTGTACTATTGGAGTTTGAAAGTCTTCCCATTTTATTTAGACGTACGAAATTTAGCAAGAGTTTCATTTCATCCTTGCTTTTTATCATTTCGACTTTTAAAAGACTTCGTCCCCCGAAAAAGCACTCTATCTGTTATAATACCATACTTAATGTCAAAAATAAAAGTATTTGTCTTTTCCACACTACTACTATATTATGAATGTAGTATGTTCTATTTTTGAATATGTATTAAACAATTTACGATTTTTTAAGCAATTCTTAAAAAAATAAAGCCTCTTATTAAGAAGCTTTATTCATATAGTTCACTAAAGAATAACTTATTCACCAATTCTTCTATTTCTTCTAAGTCTGCTATATAGTACGAAATATTATTTTCATACCTATCTATTCCAGGCAACATATAAAAACTTAAGTTATTTATGTCAAATGCTTTGATATATGGATAATACTCAGTAAGTTCTAATAAGGAAACATCTGTTTTAATTGAAGTTAGTAATACAGGAATAATCTTAGGAAGTTTAGTAATGATTTCTGGAGTAAGTACTTTTTTGGCAAATGCTTGTAAGAACTTTTGCTGTACCTTGATTCTGCCTAAATCTCCATCTAGATAATCCCTGTATCTTACCAACTGCTCCGCCTTGTCTCCGTCTAGCAGTTGCATTCCAGGATATAAATCAATATGCAAATTCTGTGCATAGTCATCCTTTTTCATACGTTCTGTCACCTCAAACTCTACCCCACCTATAGCATCTATAATCTCTCTAAATGCACTGGTACTTATAACAGCGTAGTTATCTATTTTAATCCCTAATATGTTTTCTAATTCTCTTACAGTCAATTCTCTAACTTGCTCTATTCCTCCCCATGCTGTCATTTCATTGATTTTACTTGTTGTTACCCACGCATTATGTTTAGGTAGTAAACTTCTTTGATCTGATTTCCAATCCACCTTTGTATCTCGTGGGACTGATATCACACTGACTTTATTCGTTTCACTATTAAAATTCGCTACTAATACTACATCTGTTCTTAAGCCTTCTACATCTGTTCCAAATATAGCTACTGTTTTATTCACTCGCTTATCCAGTTGTAGTAATTTTTTCTCATCCAGCTCCTTTTCAGACTCTGTTATGAGATTATCTTGTTGATTTTCTACTTTTGCACTCATAGCCTTTACCCCATCATCATGAATAAAAGTATTATAAACCATCGCACCTATCCCAGCACCCATTATAAATACGATCAAAGTAATTCCCATAGCTGATAGAAATATTTTCAATAACTTTCTCTTCCGTGATTTTACCTTACCCATTGTTTTGCTCCCCCTAAATCTATACTCTTTTTCTAAGCCCCTTATCTTTTTACAAGCTTATTATTTTTCTATTTCAACTTCTGCTTCCACAGATTTTTTGTATTTAAATTTGTAATTTATGGTACTATAATATAGTACCATATTATCAAATAGTTATCAGAAAATTATACTATTAAATCTTTTATTTGTAAATGACAGTAACTTATCCTATGGATATTTTAAGGAAGGACATTATTACTATGTTAAAAATCGGATCTCACGTTTCTATGTCTGGTGGTTTAATTGCTGCCGCTAAAGAAGCTTATTCTTATGGCGCCAATACTTTTATGATTTATACTGGTGCTCCTCAAAATACAAAACGTTCACCTATTGAAAAACTAAAGGTTGAAGAAGGCCATGCATTTATGAATGCTCATGGTATGGGGGATATCGTTATCCATGCACCTTATATTATCAATATGGCTTCTTGCAAAGAAGATACTTATCAGCTTGCAAAAGACTTTCTTGCAATGGAGCTGGACAGAACGGCTAGAATGGGCTCAAATTATCTTGTACTTCATCCTGGTTGTTTTACTACTTCTACATTAGAAGAAGGTATTAATCGCATTGCAGATGGTTTAAATGAAGTTTTAACTGAGCATACTTCTCCTATAGTATGTCTCGAAACAATGGCTGGTAAAGGAACTGAAATCGGCAGAAATTTTGAAGAATTAAAAGCTATCATAGATAAGGTTCATCTTAAAGACAAAATAGGTGTATGCCTTGATACTTGTCATGTTCATGATAGTGGTTATGATATTGTTAATCAATTCGATGAAGTTATTGCTGAATTTGATAAGATCATAGGCCTTGATAAACTTAAAGTTTTTCATATAAATGGTTCACTTAATCCAAGAGGAGCTAAGAAAGATCGTCATGCTAACTTAGGTGCCCACGAAGAAAATCCTCGTGGTAAAGACTATATCGGTAAAGAAGCTCTTTATCGTATTGTCAATCATCCTGTATGTGATAACAAACCAGTTATCCTTGAGACTCCTTGGCTTGATAAGACAACTAATCTTTATAAGGATGAAATTGCCTATCTGAAAGGAGAAAAAAATGAAATTTAAGGACCAAATAGTCCTAGTTACAGGTTCATCTAGAGGCATTGGTAAGGCTATTGCTTTAGATTTTGCTAAGCAAGGTGCTCTTGTTGTTTTAAATGGTTATAAAAATAAAGGAGCCTTATTAGCTACCTATGATGAATTCATACAGGCTGGCTACAAAGTTCTTTATTACTTAGGTGATGTATCTACTTTTGAAATAGCCCAAGACCTATTCAATTATATCCACCAGGTTACCTCTAGCCATCCTCATATTATCATCAATAATGCAGGTATTAGCTATAGTGGTCTCTTTACAGATACCATTCCTTCTCTATGGCATCAAATTATGCAAACCAATTTAAATTCCGCCTATAATTGTTCCTTTTTAGGTATTCCTTCTATGATTAGAGAGCACAAAGGTATTATTATTAATATTTCTTCTATTTGGGGCAATGTAGGTGCCTCTTGTGAAGTAGCCTATTCTACTAGTAAAAGTGCACTTAATGGCTTTACTAAGTCCTTAGCGAAGGAACTCGGCCCTTCTAATATCCGTGTCAATGCCATCTCTTGCGGTTGGATTGATACAGATATGAATGCTTGTTACAGTAGTGAAGATAAAGAAAATTTTATCGCCGAAGTTCCGCTCATGCGTACTGGCACGTCACAAGATGTTGCACAAACCTGCCTCTATCTTGCTTCTGATGCATCAGCCTACATGACTGGTCAAATCCTCACCTTAGATGGTGGATTATTATAACTTATGCTATCAAAAAATGTCCTAGGAATATTTCCTAGGACATTTTTTGATAGCATATCTCCAACTCACCTACTAAAGTGATACATTTTGCGTATATGCCCTATACATCTTCGCTATTTATTCAAAAAATGCTTTTGAATAAACAACAGTTCCCTTAACACCTTGTAATGCCCCTTCTACTAACTCAAGTCCCATAAATACTTCTTCTGGCACTTCAAATGGTGGTTTAATTCCCCATTTACTAGTTGGTACAAATCCAAATTTAGGATAGTACTTTTCATGTCCAAGTACAATAATAGAGCTATACCCTAAATCTTTTGCTTTTTGCACAGCTAATTCTATAAGTATTTTACCTATTCCTTGTCCCTGATACTCTGGCAAAATAGCAACTGGTGCTAATGCTAATGATGGTATCCCTTGATCTTCATCTCTTATCTCTATTTTTGTTAATAAGATATGTCCTACTAATTTCTCTTCTGCTAAGGCTACTAATGATAGCTCTGGGATAAATTCCGCACTCACTCTTAGCCTTCTAACCAATTCATGTTCTCTATAATCACTCATTTCAGCCTCTAGAAAGGCTTTTTCTACTACTTGTTCAACTTCTTGGTAGTCTTTTACTTCTTCTTGCCTTATACTTATTTCCATCATTTTTCGCACCTACCTCATTAAGATATTTCTTTTCAATTTAAAAAAGCCAACCGTATAGGTTGGCAGAAAAATTAACGTTTTGAGAATTGTGGTGCACGTCTCGCAGCTTTGAGACCGTATTTTTTTCTTTCTTTCATTCTTGGATCTCTTGTTAAGAAACCTGCTTTTTTAAGAACTGGACGGAAATCTCCCTCAGCTTGAAGTAACGCACGGCTAATACCGTGACGGATAGCTCCAGCTTGTCCTGTTGTTCCACCGCCATGTACGTTTACTTTAACATCAAATTTGCTTAATGTCTCTGTAAGTACTAATGGTTGACGAGTGATAACTTTTAAAGTTTCTAAACCGAAGTATTCTTCGATATCTCTTTTGTTGATTGTAATTTTACCATTTCCTGGTACAAGATAAACACGTGCTACTGAGCTCTTACGTCTACCTGTTCCATAATATCTAATTCCTGCCATTGAATGTGCCTCCTCTCGATTCTAATTAATATTTGAATGTAAGTACTTCTGGTTGTTGAGCTTCGTGATTATGCTCTGTACCAGCGTATACACGTAATTTAGTAAGCATTTTTCTTCCTAAGCTGTTTTTTGGAAGCATTCCTTTTACAGCGTACATAAGAACTCTCTCTGGGTGAGCGTTAAGCATATCTTTTGCTTTAGTCTCTTTTAAACCACCAGCATATCCAGAGTGTCTTCTGTATAGTTTTTGGTCTAATTTTTTCCCTGTGAATACTACTTTTTCTGCATTGATTACAATTACGTGATCTCCACAGTCTACGTGTGGTGTATAAGTAGGCTTATGCTTACCTCTTAATACTGTTGCGATTTGACTTGCGAGCCTTCCTACTGTTTGACCCTCAGCGTCAATGATGTACCATTTTCTTTCAACGTTACCGGCATTTGCCATGAATGTTGTTCTCATTGTATTCCCTCCTTTAATCTAGTTATTAAACTAGTTAAACCTTCTATTTGATATAAAATCCGGGGCTATTGGATTTTATAAGTGGGCTTATTAACACAAATTCCATTATAAGTCATGGCGTCAGGCCTGTCAAGTCATTACACTGGTTTTATTTATGCACATTTTAACAATTTTTTATTCTATTTATCCACACTTTTCACCATATGCCTGTGTATTTCTTGTTGATATCTAATATTTTATATCTAGCATTGTAAGTCCTGTTGGTGGAGCTGTAGGCCCAGCCAAGTTTCTATCTGCACTTTCAATGATTTTCGCCATTTTACTTGGGTAAATTTTACCTATTCCTACTTGGATAAGTGTGCCTACTATAATCCTCACCATGTTATATAAAAATCCATTGCCACATATATCAATCTGTATCATATCATCTATTTGTCTTATTTCAAGACTGTAAATAGTTCTTACTGTAGTCTGTACACTTGTCCCTGCGGAACAAAAACATTTAAAATCATGGGTTCCGATAATAGCCTCAGCAGCTTCTCTCATAAAATCTATGTTTAAATGATATGGATAAAAATATACGTAGTTCGATACAAATGGATCATTTTGCCTACTTGTAAGTAGCTGATATCTATAAGTCTTTTTCTTTACTGCATATCTAGGATGAAAGTCTGTACTTACATCCTCTACATCTCTTATGACAATATCTTTTGGTAGTCTCCCATTTAAAGCTTTGCCAAATCTCTCAGTAGGTATACTTGTTTCAATATCTATAATACAACATTGTCCTTTAGCATGGACTCCAGTATCCGTTCTTCCTGAACCAATCACTTCTACTTTTTGCTTAGTCAAACTATAAATCGCATCTTCTATCACTTGCTGCACTGTGATTGCATTAGGTTGTCTTGCAAACCCATGATAGTTAGTTCCATCATAAGCCATTAAAAATTTAAGTCTTCTCATATATTCTCCTTCATTTTATAACATCATACAAGATGCCATAAATATAGCGCCTATTATAAAAGCATATATGTCTTTTTGTGAGTATGCTAAACTGTTCATTCTTGTTCTACCTTCACCGCCTCTATAGCATCTAGCTTCCATTGCCATAGCAAGTTCATCTGCTCTCCTAAAAGCTGAGATAAAAAGTGGTACCATGATAGGTACCATGGCTTTTGCTCGTTCTATTACATTTCCTGATTCAAAGTCAGCACCTCTTGCAATCTGAGCTTTCATAATCTTATCTGTTTCCTCAAGTAATATAGGAATAAATCTAAGTGAAATACTCATCATCATTGCAATCTCATGGGCTGGCACACCTATCTTTTTGAATGGATTAAGTAAACTTTCAATACCATCTGTAAGTTGTATAGGTGAAGTTGTTAATGTCAGTATAGATGAACCTATAATTAATAAAATCAATCGAGTTGCCATTTCTATTGCTAACAGAATTCCCTCTAGTGTAATAGTAAATATTCCCCAACTTACTAACTCATGTTCTCCTCCTGTGAAGAAAATATTTAGTACTGCAGTAAATACAAGAAGTACCATAATACTTTTTAATCCCTTGAGCATGAATTTAATAGGTACTTTAGTTATCTTAATAGCCGTATAGAGTGCTACCATAACAAAAAGATATCCCATTACTGTATCTAATAAAAATAAAGATATAATATAAACAAAAGTAAGTAAGATTTTCGTTCTTGGGTCTAAAGTATGTACCTTAGATTCTACTGGGTAGTATTGTCCTATTGTAATATCTCTAAGCATCTTATCCCCTCCTTACTTTAAAATACTCTATAAGTTTAGCTGCTGCTTCTTCTACTGTAAGTATTGTCTCATCTATTTCTATTCCACGTGCTTTTAAATCTCTAATAATATATTTAATTTGCGGTGGTGCAAGACCTATTTTCTCTAACTCTTCTACATGTACGAAAATTTCTCTTGGCGTTCCTTCATAAGCAATCGCTCCTTCATGCAGAACGATAAGCTTCTCGGCATATTTAGCTACATCCTCCATACTATGTGAAATAAGTACAATGGTAATCCCTAGCTTTGTATGCATTTCTTTAAGCTGAGCAAATAGTTCTTCTCTTCCCTTCGGATCAAGTCCAGCTGTAGGCTCATCTAAAATAAGCATCTCAGGCTTCATAGCTAACACACCTGCTACAGCAACTCTTCTTTTTTGTCCCCCTGATAATTCAAAAGGTGACTTCTCCCACATTTCTTTTTCTAGACCTACGACATGTAAAGCTTCTTCTACTCTTATCTTTATCTCTGCTTCATCTAGTCCCAAATTTTTAGGGCCATAAGCAACATCTTTATAGACGCTTATTTCAAATAACTGATACTCTGGATACTGAAAAACTAATCCTACTTTTTGTCTGATTTTCTTTCTATCTGTCTTTTCCTCATGAATATCTATATTATTAACTAATACTTGTCCTTTTGTCGGTTTGAGTAACCCGTTAAACATTTGTATCAGCGTACTCTTTCCTGACCCTGTATGACCAATAATCCCTATAAATGAACCTGATTCAATCTCTAAGTTAATGTCATTTAATGCTACTTTTTCAAATGGCGTATCTGGATTATATATATGTGTTAGTTGATTGATTTTAATTGACATAGAGCTTCTACAACCTCCTGCGTTGTTAATACTTCTAGGTTGATATCTAATCCCTCTTTACCTAGTAAATAAGCCAAATAAGTCGCATCTGGTACATCTAGCCCGATACCCCTTATCTTTTCTACGTTTTTAAATACTTCCTTAGGTGTTCCTTGTAACAGAACTTCCCCTTTTTCCATAACAATGATTCTATCAGCTAGGATAGCTTCTTGCATATAGTGAGTAATATGAACAATTGTAATCTCTTGTTCTTTATTGAGTTTCTGCATGGTATTCATAACTTGCCTTCTACCTATTGGATCAAGCATCGCTGTAGACTCGTCAAATACAATACATTTAGGTTGCATAGCAATAACACCTGCTATAGCTATTCTCTGTTTCTGGCCTCCTGAAAGTTGATTAGGAGATCTTCTTTTATATTGACTCATTTCTACCGTCTCAAGAGCATCATCGACTCTTTTTCTAATTTCTTTTGCATCTATCCCCAAATTTTCTGGGCCAAAAGCTACATCCTCTTCTACAATAGTCGCCACAATTTGATTATCTGGATTTTGAAAAACCATTCCTACATTTTTTCTAACCTCCCATATATTCTCACCCTTAGTAAGCTCTATATTGCTTACCCATAAGGTTCCCTCTTTTGGTGTTAATATAGCATTTAAATGTTTAGCAAATGTCGATTTCCCCGAGCCATTGTGCCCTAAGATGACAACAAATTCCCCTTCGCTTATACTAATACTTGTTTTGTTCAATGCTCTTATCGTTTCTACTACTTCTCCATTATCATCATGTCTATGATATTCAAAGACAATATCTTTTGCTTCTATGATATTTTCCACCTGAACACCTCTCTTCTATATACTTATCAATTATGTTTGTTTAGTTAAATTCTTTATTCTCCATATTTTTTCTTAGAATACTATCATACTCTATTTTTATCTACTTTCAAACATAATTGATAAACATATAGTCCCTTTTCTGTATAAAATAATATCTGTCTTAGATATTATTTTATACAGAAAAGGGACTAAGAATAATCTTAATCCCTAAATTATTATACTAATTCGATAATAACTTCTTCAGCACCGTCACCTTTACGTGGTCCGATTTTAATGATTCTTGTGTAACCACCATTACGGTCAGCGTATTTTGGAGCGATCTCTGTAAATAATTTGTCTGGTAAATCTACGGTTTTAGCTTGTCTTCTTTTATTTACATTAACTTCTGTTACAGGGTATAGTACCTTTAACATTTGTCTTCTTGCATGTAAACGAGTAGCGCTATCTTTTTTGATAGTTTTTTCTACTTCTTCGAAAACAGTTACTTTTTTGCCATCTACGACATCTTTAACGCGTTTTCCGTTAACGTCTTTTTTAGCTACTTTAGCAGTAACTTTAACTTCTTCATAGTTATCTTTTTCACGAACAGCCATTGCAATTAAGCCTTCTGCGATTTTACGAATCTCTTTAGCTTTTGCTGTAGTTGTTCTGATTTTACCATGGTATAAGAGATTTGTTACTTGATTTCGAAGTAATGCCTTACGTTGAGACGCATTACGTCCAAGTTTTCTTTGAGCCATGACTAAACCTCCTTTGTTTGCTATTAATCTTCACTTGGTCTCAGTGCAAAACCAAGTTCCTCTAGTTTTTGGAACACTTCTTCTAATGACTTACGTCCTAAATTACGAACTTTCATCATTTCTTCTTCTGTTTTATTAGTTAAGTCTTCAACAGTGTTGATTCCTGCACGCTTTAAACAGTTGAATGATCTTACTGAAAGATCTAACTCTTCAATAGTCATTTCGAGTGTCTTTTCTTTGGAATCGTCTTCTTTAGTTACCATGATTTCTGCATTACGTGCATTCTCAGATAAATCTATGAATAGATTTAAATGTTCACTTAATACTTTAGCCGCTAAGCTAACTGATTCATCTGGGTTTAAAGTTCCGTTAGTCCAAACTTGTAATGTAAGTTTATCATAATCAGTTTGTTGCCCAACACGTGTATCCTCTACACTAAAGTTAACGCGTTCTACTGGAGTGTAACTTGCATCTACAGGTATAACTCCAATTGGCAAATCTGTTTTTTTCAACTTATTAGTTCCTACATATCCGCGCCCTCTAGTAATAGTGAGTTCAATATATAGACGACTATTTGGTCCACCATTTAAAGTTGCAATATGAAGATCCGGGTTAAGAACTTCAATCTCTGCTGGACATTTAATATCTCCACCAGTTATGACTCCTTCACCAGTAACTTCAATGTAAGCTACTTTAGGTTCCATATTTTCACTTATATCTCTAATAGCAAGACCTTTTAAGTTGAGTATGATTTCTAGAACGTCTTCTTTTACTTGTGGAATACTACTAAATTCATGAAGTACTCCTTCAAATTTGACGCTACTTACTGCTGAACCTGGTAGAGAAGATGAAAGGATTCTACGAAGGCTATTGCCTAACGTAGTTCCATATCCTCTTTCTAGTGGTTCTACTATAAAACACCCATATTTACCATCTGTACTTAATTCTTTAATTTCAATTTGTGGTTTCTCAAATTCCAACACCCGATAAACCCTCCTTTAATTTTAAAATATACTTTTGAGGGTGACGAACTATTACTTAGAGTAAAGCTCAACGATAAGTGTTTCTTGGATATCAGTATCGATTTGATCTCTAGAAGGTACTAATTTAACAGTTCCTCTTAAATTTTCAATATCGCCTTCTAACCATTCTGGTACAATACGAGAAGCAGTTACTTCTGTAACTTGTTTGAAGCGTTCGATAGATTTAGCATCTTCTTTAACTTCAACCACGTCACCAACTTTAACTTGGTATGAAGGAATGTTTACTCTCTTACCATTTACTACGATTAAGTTATGACGAACAACTTGTCTAGCCTCTGTACGAGAACGTCCTAAACCTAAACGGTATGCAACGTTATCTAAACGAAGTTCTAAGTTTACTAATAAGTTCTCACCAGTGATTCCTGGTTTAGCATCTGCTTTTTCGAAGTATGTTCTGAATTGACCTTCAAGAACACCATAAATTCTTTTTGCTTTTTGTTTTTCACGTAATTGTAAACCGTACTCAGACATTTTTGTTCTAGCTTGACCATGTTGACCTGGTGCGTATGGTCTTCTTTCCATTGCACATGCTGCTGAATAACATCTTTCGCCTTTAAGGAATAATTTCTTACCCTCACGACGGCATTGTTTACATTTCGCTCCGATATATCTAGCCATTTATTTACACCTCCTATTACACTCTTCTACGTTTTGGTGGACGGCATCCGTTATGTGGTACAGGAGTTACATCTTTAATTAATGTTACTTCTAAACCAGCTGCTTGAAGTGCACGAATTGCTGCTTCACGACCGGATCCTGGCCCTTTAACCATAACTTCTACTGCTTTTAAACCATGTTCCATTGCAGCTTTTGCTGCTGTTTCTGCTGCCATTTGAGCTGCATAAGGTGTTGATTTTCTTGAACCTCTAAATCCAAGTCCACCAGCACTTGCCCATGAAAGAGCATTCCCATTTGTATCAGTTAATGTAACCATTGTATTATTAAAAGTAGACTGAATATGTGCTACTCCACGTTCTACATGTTTTTTATCGCGGCGTCTACGAGTCGTACCCTTTTTAGCCGCTTTTTTTGCTGCTGCCATGAGATCTTAGCCTCCTTTATTTACTATTTCTTTTTGTTTGCTACTGTTTTCTTAGGACCTTTACGAGTACGTGCGTTTGTCTTCGTTTTTTGTCCTCTTACTGGAAGGCCACGTCTATGACGAATTCCTCTATAGCAACCGATTTCCATAAGTCTCTTGATATTTAATGCTATTTCACGACGAAGGTCACCTTCTACTACCTGTGACTCATCGATAAGCTTACGAAGCATTTCAACTTGTTCGTCATTTAAATCTTTAATACGTGTGTCAAAATCAATACCAGCTTCAGTAAGGATTCTACGTGAGCTTGGGCGTCCAATACCATAAATGTATGTCAGACCGATCTCAACACGTTTGTTTTTTGGTAAGTCTACACCTGCAATACGTGCCATTTGCTTCTGCACCTCCTGTGATTAATATTCCTTATATATATAACAGCATAGTAACTATGCCGCAGCCGCTTTTCTTTAAACTTTACAAAATCATATTATATAGCATTTTGCAAGATAAAGCAATCGGTTGTTTATATAATTAGCCTTGTTTTTGTTTGTGTTTTGGATTCTCACAGATAACGCAAACACGACCTTTTCTCTTGATTATTTTACATTTTTCGCATATCTTTTTTACAGATGGGCGTACTTTCATTTTCTGTTCTCCTTTCTATCCTACCAGTTATTTAGAACGCCAAATAATTCGTCCTTTGGTTAAATCATATGGAGAAAGAGCTACAGTTACTTTATCACCCGGTAATACACGGATAAAATTCATACGAAGTTTACCAGAGATGTGACCAAGAACTACATGTCCGCCCTCAATCTCTACTTTAAACGTCGCATTAGGTAACTTTTCTATAACTGTTCCCTCTACTTCGATAACATCGTCTTTTGCCAAGTTACAAACCTCCTCATTTAATAGAAGTCTTATTTAGATATTCATCAATCTCTTTTCTAATATCGCTATCAGAGAGATGTGAACCTTCTATAATTTTTTGCTGTATTCCTTGTAAGGTTGTGTTAGTTGGTTGAATATGTTTCTTCTTTTTTAACTTAGGGGATTCTACTTTGCGTAGATCTCCATCTATTAAATGAACATATTCCTCTTCTATACTTATCACTACAAATGGTCTATTTTTATCTCTACCACATTTTGAAAAAACTAATTGTCCTAATGAAAATCTTTCGCTCATTATCTCACCTCATCATTTCTTCTGAGAGTAAGGATTAGCGGCTCATCTTCAGTAATTACGATTGTATTTTCATAGTGAGCAGATGGCATTCCATCTCTAGTTACGAATGTCCAATCATCATCTAAGCATTTGACTTGCCAAGTTCCCATGTTAATCATAGGTTCTATAGCTAGTGCCATACCTTTTTGTAGCTTAACACCTCTAATAGGAGTTTTGCGATTTGGTATTTGTGGATCTTCGTGTAACTCTTTACCGATACCATGACCTACCAAATCTCTTACTACGCCAAAACCATGACTCTCTGCATACTCACCTATAGCAGCAGATACCTGTCCTAGATGATTGCCTGCTTTCGCATATTTTAATCCTTCAAAGAAACTTTGCTTTGTAACTTCAATCAACTTTAAAACATCAGGTGACACATCTCCGACTGGATAAGTCCTAGCAGCGTCAGCATGATATCCTTTATAGTATACCCCAAGGTCAATACTAACTATGTCACCTTGTTTGATCTTTCTGGTACCCGGTATGCCATGAACAACTTCTTCATTTATAGAAATGCAAGCTGATCCTGGATATCCATGATACCCTTTAAAGGAAGGAATAGCCTTTTGACTTCTGATATACTCTTCTGCTATTGCATCAAGCTCTTTAGTCGTTATTCCTGCTTTTACATGTTCTGCTACCAGTTCATGAGTTTCTATCAGTATCTGTGCTGCTTCTTGCATTAACCTTATTTCCTCGTCGGATTTAATGTGAATTGGCATTTTAGTTCACTCCTAATGCTTTCTTTACCCTTGCACGAACATCCTCAACGGCACCAACACCGTCTATCTCGAGTACCTTACCTTGCTTCTCATAGAAAGCAATTAATGGTTTTGTTTGTGCATGATAAACTTCTAATCTTTTCTTAACTGTTTCTGCCTTATCATCTTCTCTTTGAATAAGAGAATCACTACATAGATCACAGTTACCTGCTACTTTTTCTATCTTGTGTAAACGATGATATGAAGCGCCACAACTTGGGCACACAGTTCTTCCAGCCATACGTTCGATTATCACTTCATCAGGTACTTCCACATCTAATACATGTTCAATTGGCATTCCTAATTCACTTAGCATTATATCTAATGCCTCGGCTTGTGGAATAGTTCGTGGGAATCCATCAAGAATCATCCCAGTTTTACAATCATCTTGTGTAAGTCTATCCTTTACAAGTTCAATTACAAGTTCATCAGGAACTAAATGCCCCTCATCCATGTATCTTTTGGCTTGTTGACCTAGTTGTGTGTTATTAGAGATATGTTCTCTAAAGATATTACCTGTTGAGATAGTCGGAATGTTGTATAACTTCATAAGCATTTCTGCTTGTGTTCCTTTACCTGCACCTGGCGCACCTAATAGTATTAATCTCATTTTTGGCCTCCTAGATTATAGAAATCCTTTATAATGTCGCATTAACATTTGTGATTCTAATTGCTTAATAGTCTCTAAAGCTACACCAACAACAATAAGCATTGATGTTCCTCCGAATGCAAGTTGCATATCAAAGACTGCTGAAAGTACTAAAGGTGATAAAGCTAGAACCGCAAGGAAGATAGCTCCCATTAATGTTATATGCGTTGCTACTTTTGATAAGTAGTCTGATGTTGGTTTACCAGGTCTAATACCTGGGATAAATCCTCCACCTTTTTTCATGTTTGATGCTATATCCATTGGATTAAATGCAATAGTTGAGTAGAAAAATGCAAATGCAAAGATAAGAATTACATATAGTATCGCACCAAATGGTGTAGTCCATCTTAAATTTTCTATTATTGTCATCCATCCCTCACTAGGGGTTTTAACAAAGAGATTGGTAATGATCTCAGGAAACTGAATCAGTGACATAGAGAAGATTACTGGTAATACCCCTGCTAGGTTGACTTTAATAGGAATGTTTTGAGATTGACCGCCGTATACTTTACGTCCTGCTGTACGTTTTGCATATTGTACTGCGATTCTTCTTTCTCCTAATGACATGAATACTGTAAATCCAATTATTACTACGAAGAGTAATATTAATATAACTGCTTTTAGGTAATTATCATATGATAATAGGCTTATTGCTCCTTGTGGAAGTGCAGATACGATATTGATGAAGATAATAAGTGAAATCCCATTTCCTACACCTTTTTGTGTAATCTGTTCACCAATCCACATTACTAGCATTGAACCTGCTATGAAGGATATTAACGCAACGATAAATATCCATGCATTTTGTTCAACGAGTACTCCACTTCTATATAACATAAGCGTTGTTGCACTTGCTTGAAGTGTTGCAATAGTTAATGTTAAATATCTTGTGAGCTTGTTGATTTTTTTCTTTCCTTCTTCGCCTTCTTTTGAAAGTTCTTCTAGTCGTGTAATGGCGATAGTTAAAAGTTGTATGATGATTGATGATGTGATGTAAGGCCCTACACCAAAGGCAAATAATGCCATGGAACTAAAGGCCCCACCTGTTATGATGTTCATTAATGCTAATACATTATTTGAACCGTCACCCATCATCTGTGAGATAGCTTCTGGATTAACACCTGGAACAGGTATATGTGCACCAATTCTAATAAGTGCCATCATCCAGAGGGTAAATATCATCTTTTTTCGCAGTTCTGGTACTCTCCATGCATTTCTAAGAGTTTTAAACAACCTACATCACCTCTGCTTTTCCACCCACAGCTTCAATTTTTTCTATAGCTCCTTGGCTAAATGCATTAGCTTGAACTGTTAATTTCTTAGTAAGTTCACCTTTAGCAAGGATTTTAACTCCATCTCTAGGATTTTTGATAATCCCAGCTTGGATCATTGATTCAACAGATACTACTGCACCTTCTTCGAAACGATTTAATAGCTCTACATTGATTCCAACGATTTCTAAGCTGTTACGGTTAGTGAATCCACGTTTAGGAAGTCTTCTGTATAATGGCATTTGACCACCTTCAAAACCTGGTCTAACTCCACCACCACTTCTAGCTTTTTGTCCTTTGTGTCCTCTTCCCGCTGTTTTACCGTTTCCAGATCCATGACCTCTACCAACGCGGAAACTACCTCTTTTTGAACCTTCTGCTGGTCTTAGTTGACTTAAATTCATGTCTTGGCACCTCCTTCTGATCTGAATTGTTTATTATTCGTTAATTTCTTCTACTTTTACTAAGTGCTTAACGCTATGAATCATACCACGGATAGCCGCGTTATCTTCATGTAGGTTTGAGCTGTTTATTTTTCTTAATCCGAGCGCCTCGATAGTTTTTCTATGCTTTGGAATAGCTCCGATTGTGGATTTTACTAAAGTTATGTTTAATTTAGCCACTTGAACCTTCCTCCTATCCTAGAAGATCTTCTACAGTTTTCCCACGAAGTTTCGCAACTTGTGCAGGAGTTTTAAGTGTAGCAAGACCTTCGATTGTCGCATGAACTACGTTTTTCTTGTTGTTTGAACCTAAAGATTTAGTTCTGATGTTACGGATACCTGCAAGTTCAAGTACAGCACGAGCTGGACCTCCTGCGATAACTCCAGTACCTTCTTTAGCTGGTTTTAGAAGTACTCTCGCGCTTCCAAATTCTCCAACGAATTCGTGGTAAATGCTATCTGCGTTATTTTTCTCAATAAAGATAAGGTTTTTCTTAGCATCTTCGATTCCTTTTTTAATTGCATCAGGAATTTCCATTGCTTTTCCTAAACCTACACCTACGTGTCCGTTACCGTCTCCAACTACTACTAAAGCAGAGAAACGGAATGTACGACCACCTTTTACAACTTTAGTTACACGTTTAATTGTAACAACTTTTTCTTTAAGATCTAAAGTTTTATGATCTATTAATTGTCTTCTAGCCACCGATTGTTCCCTCCTTTACTAGAATTGTAAGCCAGCTTCACGAGCTGCTTCTGCTAACGCTGCTACTCTACCATGGTATAAGAATCCACCACGGTCGAATACTACTACTTCGATACCTTTAGCAAGAGCTTTTTTAGCAATTGCAGTACCAACAACTTGTGCTGCTTCGATATTAGAACCTACTTTAAGTTCAGCTTTAATATCTTTTTCAACAGTTGATGCAGCTACTAATGTGATACCTTTAATATCATCTATAATTTGAGCATAAATATGCTGTTCACTTCTGAAAACAGCAAGTCTTGGTCTTTCAGCTGTTCCGTGGAATTTATTACGAATTCTTTTATGCTTTTGAACACGGATTTTACTGCGTGATTGTTTCATTTAATTCACCCCTTTGCTATTATTTTTTACCTGTTTTACCTTCTTTACGTCTGATAACTTCATCAACGTACTTGATCCCTTTACCTTTGTAAGGCTCTGGTGGGCGTTTGAAACGGATTTCTGCTGCGAATTGTCCAACCTCTTCTTTGCTGATACCAGCAATAGTGATTTTGTTTCCTTCTACTACAGATGAGATCCCTTCAGGATCTTCCATTTCAACAGGGTGAGAATAGCCTAATGAAAGAACTAATTTTTTTCCTTGTTTTTGTGCTCTGTAACCAACACCATTAATTTCTAACACTTTTGTGAAACCAGTAGTTACACCTTCAATCATGTTAGCGATTAATGTTCTTGTTAAGCCATGAAGTGATCTATTTCTTTTTAAATCATTTGGTCTTGAAACTACCATTTGATTTTCTTCAATTGCAATATTCATTGCGCTGTCAAATGTTCTTGTTAATGTTCCTTTTGGGCCTGTTACTGTTACTACATTTCCTTGAGAAAGTGTTACAGTTGCTCCAGCTGGAATCTCTATTGGTAATCTACCAATACGTGACATGGTCGCACCTCCTTAAACTTTCGCTATTTATTACCAAATAAATGCAATAACTTCTCCACCAACATTTTGCTTTCTAGCTTCTTTGTCAGTGATAACACCTTTGTTTGTTGAGATTATTGCTGTTCCAAGTCCACCTAAAACTTTTGGTAAGTTTTCTGTATCTGCATATACACGAAGACCTGGCTTAGAAATTCTTTTGATTCCTGAGATAACTTTTTCGTTTTTATCTTTACCGTATTTTAATGTAACACGGATATTTTCTTGGATTCCATCTTGTACTACATTGAACCCCTTGATATAACCTTCATTTAATAAGATTTCAGAAATAGCTCTTTTCATCTTTGATGATGGGATTTCCACCACATCATGCTTAGCTGTATTAGCGTTTCTAATTCTTGTTAACATATCTGCAATTGGATCGCTCATTGTCATTATAATTTACCTCCTTTCTGGTATTACCAGCTTGCTTTTCTAACGCCTGGAATTTGGCCTTTGTATGCTAATTCTCTAAAGCAAATACGACAGATACCAAATTTTCTAATGTAAGCATGTGGACGTCCGCAAATACGACATCTGCTGTACTCTTGTGTTGAAAACTTAGCAGGTCTTTGTTGCTTTATTTTCATAGATTTTTTTGCCATGGGTTACCCTCCTTATTTTTGGAATGGCATACCGAATTGTACTAACAGCTCACGAGCTTCTTCATCTGACTCTGCTGTTGTTACAACGATGATGTCCATACCACGAACTTTATCGATTTTATCATATTCGATCTCTGGGAAGATGATTTGTTCTTTGATACCTAATGCATAGTTTCCACGGCCATCAAATGCTGTTGCACTTACTCCACGGAAGTCACGTACACGTGGAAGAGCGATGTTTACTAAACGATCAAGGAACTCATACATTTTCTCACCACGAAGAGTTACTTTACAACCAATTGGCATACCTTCACGAAGTTTGAAAGCAGCTACTGATTTTTTAGCTTTAGTAGTCACTGGTTTTTGTCCAGAAATCTTTTCCATATCACTAATTGCATTTTCTAATACTTTCGCATTATCCTTTGCTTCACCAACACCCATGTTAATTACGATTTTTTCAATCTTTGGTGCTTGTAATTTGTTTTTATAGCTGAATTTTTCTACCATAGAGTCCACAATTTGTTCTCTATAAATATCTTTTAATCTACTCATAGTCTAACTATACCTCCTTTCGCAAATTAGTCGATTACGATGCGCTCGCCTTTTACGATTGCTACACGAACTTTTTTGTTGTCTTTTGTTTCTACACCTAAACGTACTGGAGTACCATTATGTGAATACATTACATTAGACATGTGAATCGGTGCTTCTCTTTCGATTAGTCCACCTTGTCCTGCTGCGTTTGGTTTTTGGTGTTTTGTAATCATGTTCACACCATCAACGATAACACGGCCTTTTTTACGGTCAATGAAAGTAACATTACCTTCTTTTCCCTTGTCTTTTCCAGCCATTACTATAACTCTGTCGCCTTTTTTTAACTTAGTTTTCACAGTCACACCTCCTTATAGAACTTCTGGAGCAAGTGATAAGATTTTTGTGTATTTCTTTTCTCTTAATTCTCTTGCTACTGGTCCAAAAATACGAGTTCCTCTTGGGTTTTTATCTTCTTTGATGATTACAGCTGCATTTTCATCGAATCTGATGTATGAACCATCAGCTCTTCTGATTTCCTTTACAGTACGTACTATAACGGCTTTTACTACATCACCTTTTTTTACAACGCCACCTGGTGTTGCATCTTTAACAGTTGCTACGATAACGTCACCAACGCTACCGTATCTTCTAGTAGAGCCACCTAATACGCGGATACAAAGAATTTCTTTAGCTCCTGTATTATCTGCCACTCTTAATCTACTTTCTTGTTGGATCATGAGAGTGCCCTCCTTTCGAGATTAATAACTATTTTGCTTTTTCTATTATTTCAACAAGTCTAAAACGTTTAGACTTTGATAAAGGTCTAGTTTCCATTACCTTTACACGGTCACCAATTTGACACTCATTATTTTCATCATGAGCATGTAATTTGTAAGTCTTTTTGATGATTTTTCCGTAAAGAGGATGTTTTACGTTGTTTACTACTGCAACAGTGATAGTTTTATCCATCTTGTTACTAACTACGTTTCCGATTAAAGTTTTACGCATATTTCTTTCTGCCACGATTTTTCCTCCTCCCTATTACACTGTAGCTTTTTGTGTAATAATTGTTTGAATACGTGCAATATTTCTTCTTACTTCTTTGATTCTTGCTGTATTATCTAATTGATTAGTAGCGTTTTGAAATCTTAAGTTAAAAAGTTCTTTTTTAGCACTTACTAATTCAATGTTTAATTCATCAGCTGATTTTACTCTTAATTCTTCTAAGAATACTTTAGTTTTCACTACAATCACCTGCCATTTCTTGTTCAGCGCGAGACACTATCTTACACTTAATTGGTAATTTATGAACTGCAAGTCTTAGCGCTTCTCTAGCTACTTCTTCTGCAACTCCTGATAATTCGAACATAACTCTTCCTGGCTTAACTACCGCTACCCAATACTCAAGTGAACCTTTACCAGAACCCATGCGAGTTTCTGCTGGCTTAGCTGTTACAGGCTTATCTGGGAAAATCTTAATCCAAACTTTACCACCACGTTTGATATAACGAGTCATAGCAATACGAGCTGATTCTATTTGATTTGACTTAATCCAGCCTGGCTCCATAGCAACAATACCGAATTCACCATAAGTGATTTTATTTCCACGGGTAGCTTGCCCTTTCATACGTCCACGGAATTGTTTACGACGTTTTACTCTTTTAGGCATTAACATTAGTTATCGCTCCCTTCCTTTTTAGCTTTTTGAGGAAGTACTTCTCCTTTGTAGATCCATACTTTTGCTCCAATTTTTCCATATGTTGTATCTGCTTCTGCAAATCCGTATTCAATATCTGCTCTTAATGTTTGAAGTGGAATAGTACCCTCTGAGTATGTCTCAGTACGTGCCATCTCAGCTCCGCCTAAACGACCTGAACATTGAACTTTAATACCTTTTGCTCCAGCTTTCATTGCTTTACCCATAACTTGTTTCATAGCACGACGGAATGATACACGGTTCTCTAATTGAAGTGCAACATTCTCTGATACTAATTGAGCACTAGCTTCTGGACGTTTTACTTCTACGATGTTGATTGACACTTTTGATGTTGTCATTTTTTCAACTTCTTTACGAAGTGCATCGATTGAAGATCCACCTTTACCAATTACGATTCCTGGTTTACATGTATAAACGTGGAGTCTAATGCGTTTTGACATTCTTTCGATCTCGATCTTTTCAATGCCTGCACTGTATAATTTTTTCTTGATGAATTTTCTTATTGTATTATCTTCTACTAGGAAGTTAGCGAATTCTGTTTTATCAGCATACCATCTTGAATCCCAGTCTTTGATAACTCCTACTCTTAATCCATGTGGATTTACTTTTTGGCCCATAACCTACCTCCTATCTCTCGTTTAGTACCACTGTAACGTGGCTTGTTTGTTTTAAGATTTTGTAAGCACGGCCTTGAGCACGAGGACGAATTCTTTTAAGTGTTGGTCCTTGTGTTGCATAAGCTTCATCAATGTATAGTTTGCTTACATCCATTCCATTGTTATGCTCTGCATTTGCAATTGCAGATTTAACTACCTTTTCAATTACGTCCGCTGCGTATCTTGGTGTGTATGCTAATATAGCTAATGCTGTATTTACATCTTTACCTTTGATTTGATCAAGTACAATTTTTGCTTTAGTAGTTGATAAACGTGCGTAAGTTACTTTTGCGAATGGTCTTGGATCTTTATTAGCATTTCTTTCTCTTTTAATCTGGGATCTATGTCCTTTTGCCATTGCTAAGACCTCCTTTCGTTAATTGATTATTATCTAACTCTTGATCTCTTTTCTGCGTCTTTACCATGACCACGGTAAGTTCTTGTTAACGCGAATTCTCCAAGTTTGTGGCCTACCATATCTTCAGTAATGAAAACAGGTACGTGTTTTCTTCCATCATGTAAAGCGATAGTGTGACCTACCATTTGTGGGAAGATTGTTGAACGACGTGACCAGCTTTTAATTACTCTTTTATCATCAACTTCATTCATTGCGTCGATCTTTTTAAGTAAATTCTGATCTGCAAATGGTCCTTTTTTAACTGAACGAGCCATTAAAGATGCCTCCTTTCACAACCTGTGTATTATTTGTTACGAGAACGTACAATATATTTATTTGAATGCTTGTTTTTCTTTCTTGTTTTGTATCCAAGAGCTGGTTTACCCCAAGGAGTACATGGATTTGGACGTCCAATTGGAGATCTACCTTCCCCACCACCATGAGGGTGATCGTTAGGGTTCATTACAGAACCACGAACTGTTGGGCGGATACCCATGTGACGTTTACGTCCAGCTTTACCAATTGTGATAAGTTCGTGATCAATGTTACCAACTTGTCCAATAGTAGCTTTACAATCGATTGGTAATAAACGCATTTCTCCTGATGGAAGTTTAACTGTTGCGAATTTACCTTCTTTAGCCATAAGTTGAGCTGATAATCCAGCAGAACGAACAAGTTGTCCACCTTTACCAGGCTTCATCTCGATGTTGTGGATTGTTGCCCCAACTGGCATGTTTTTCATTTTAAGAGCATTTCCGATACGGATTTCTGCCTCTTCACCACTCATAAGTTTGTCTCCAGCTTTAAGTCCTTCTGGAGCTATGATATAGCGTTTTTCACCGTCTAAATAACTTAGTAATGCGATGTTTGCAGTTCTGTTTGGATCGTACTCGATACCAACAACAGTTGCTGGAATACCATCTTTATTACGTTTAAAGTCGATAATTCTGTATTTAGGTCTGTAACCGCCACCACGATGACGAACAGTGATTTTCCCTTGATTATTTCTACCTGAATTTTTCTTTAATGTTACTACTAAAGATCTTTCAGGAGACTTTTTAGTGATTTCTTCAAATGATGAAGAAGTCATATGTCTTCTTGAAGGGGTATAAGGTCTATATTTTTTGATACCCATTGCTGTTTCACTCCTTTCAATCTTTACACGTTACACTTAGCCGTGTGTTTCATCTTTTTCTATTTAACTACATTCCTTGGAAAAAGTCAATGTCTTTACTTGCTTCTGTAAGTTTTACGATTGCTTTTTTGTATTTGTTAGTTTTTCCAACTGATTTTCCACGACGTTTTGTTTTTCCATCGTAGTTCATTGTGTTTACTTTGTCTACTTTAACGCCGTCAAACATTTTTTCTACTGCATCTTTAACTTGAGATTTTGTAGCAGTTGGGTGTACTAGGAATGTGTATTTTTTTTCTGCCATATCGTTCATACTTTTTTCAGTAACTACTGGCTTTAAAATAACGTCATAGAATTTAATCTCTGCCATTATGCGTACACCTCCTCGATTTTAGCTAATGCTTCTTTTGTTACTACAAATGTATCGTATTTTAAGATGTCATATACATTAATGTTGTTTACAGCAGCAGTTTTAATACCTTGGATGTTGCGAGCTGATAACATAACGTTCTTGCTTGCTTCACCTTCTGTTACAACTAATGCTTTATTTAAGTTAAGAGCACCTAATACGTTTTTCATAGCTTTTGTTTTGATTTCTGAAAGGTTTAATTCGTCTAATACGATGAATTTACTTTCATTAACTCTTGTTGTAAGAACTGATTTTAAAGCTATTCTTTTCTCTTTTCTGTTTAATTTAACAGAGTAATCTCTTGGTTTTGGAGCAAATACTACTCCACCGCCAGTCCATTGTGGAGAACGAATAGATCCTTGTCTAGCTCTACCTGTTCCTTTTTGTTTCCATGGTTTTCTACCACCACCACGTACTTCTGCACGTGTTTTTGCACTTTGTGTTCCTTGACGTCTGTTCGCAAGGTGTGCTACAACTGCAGCGTGAACTAAATTCTCTTTTACTTCTACAGAAAAGATTGCTTCACTTAATTCAACTTCGCCTACTTGTTGTCCATTCATATTATAAACAGTTACGTTTGCCATTATGTTTCCTCCTTTCTCACCAAAGATTAAGCTTTAACGCTATCTTTTATAGTGATTATTGTTCCTTTTGGTCCTGGTACAGCACCTTTAATAAGGATTAAGTTCTTATCTACATCTACTCTTGCAATTTCAAGGTTTTGAACTGTTTTTTGAATACATCCCATATGTGATGGAAGGCCTTTACCTTTCATTACACGTCCTGGGCTTGTAGCAGCTCCCATTGAACCAGCAATTCTATGTGATTTAGAACCATGAGACATTGGTCCACGGCTTTGATTGTATTTCTTAATCGCACCTTGGTAACCTTTACCTTTTGATGTACCTGTTACGTCAACTTTATCTCCAATTGCGAATACGTCAGCTTTGATTTCATTTCCTACTTCATATGCAGAAATGTCTTCTAATCTGAATTCTTTTAAGAATTTCTTAGCCGCAACTCCTGCTTTAATGAAATGTCCTTTTGCAGGTTTGATAAGTTGTTTTTCTTTAGCTTCAACAAAACCTATTTGGATCGCTTCGTATCCATCATTTTCGATTGTTTTCTTCTGTACTACTGTACATGGACCAGCTTCAAGAACTGTAACTGGAATTAAATTAGCGTTTTCATCGAAGATTTGAGTCATCCCGATTTTTTTAGCCATGATTGCTTTTTTCATCTCTTACACCTCCTAAGATCTACAGCGGATTGCCTCTAGGACAATCATTCTAGACGATTATTAACCGTCCTTAGTTAATTATCTTGCGTCAACTTTGATGTCGACACCAGCTGGTAAGTCAAGACGCATTAATGCATCGCCAGTTTTTGGTGTAGCTTCAACATCGATAAGTCTTTTGTGAGTTCTCATTTCGAACTGCTCACGGGAGTCTTTGTACTTGTGTACAGCTCTAAGAATAGTTACTATCTCTTTCTTAGTTGGAAGTGGAATTGGTCCACTAACCTTAGCTCCAGTTTTCTTTGCAATCTCAACGATTTGCTCAGCTGTTTGATCGATTAATTTGTGATCATAAGCTTTTAACGTGATACGAATTTTTTGGCTTGCCATAAAAAAAGTCCCCTCCTTCTCGTACTATTTTGAAATCAGTACGACCAGTGGTGACTGTACACACATCCAGGTGTTTCATATACATGTTATGTCATAGCTTGTACCCCTCTTTACGATTCGTACAAACATAGTATATGAAGCCTTAATATTCAGTACAGTGACCTTGTCGCCTAGTTTCTTGAACCGGACATTCACTCCTCGGAAATTACCTAGCTGACTAGGTAGCAACCTCCGAATCATTGTTATCAATGTCACAACATAGATGATTATACATTATTTATTTGTTTTTGACAAGTATTTTTATTTTTTTTTTTGTGGTTATAAGTGGTAATGATTTTTTAGATATTTGTGTCGCTCTTGCTCACTTAATATCTGTTTGGTTCATACTATGCATTATAAAGAAGTTTTAAGTAAAATTCTAGTGTTAAATTCTTCAATTTACTTATATAATAGGCGTACCCCTTGGGAGGTATCTATAATGAAGGTATCTAAATTAAATTTACGAAAGCTGCGTAATCTTATCTACATGCTAGTTACTATATGTCCTTCTATTATAACAGGTATTGTATGCAATATTATAAATACCCAAAATACTAATACATCAACCCTTCAGACACTTAATACCTTGGCCAATAATCTATTCACCCAAATTTCTGGCACCTATACTGAATCTATAAATATCTTTCAATTACTTTCCCAATCTGAATCCTTTAGAACTCTAGATCCAGTGCAAATGTCTAATCAAATCAATTTGCTTAGGCTCTATAATAGTTCTCAGTATACAAATATATGTGTCTTTGATAAAGATTTAAATTTAGTAACGGGTGTTTCAGAATTTAATGCTTTCGAAATTTCTAGTAAGGTTTACATTCAAGATGCGCTTAAAGGTTTTACAGGACATCTCTATATGTCTGATACCAATAATAAACCTATCCTTAAAACTGCTCTCCCTATTTTTTCAGATAATAAGCGAGTATCTGTTGTAGGTATTATCGTTGCAACCCTTAATTTAGATACACTTAATGAACCTTTATCTAATGTAAGATTATTTGGTGATAATGTAGAGGCTTACCTTGTTGATGCGACGGGTACACTTATTAGTGATTCTAGATTTATCCCCAATGCTATTGGCAAAGTTCATATGGATATTGATAAGATTAAACTTTCCATTGATTATGATGCTTCTATTCCTTTTACTAACTATAGAGAAAAACAATCTTACGGTATATACTACTCCCTACCTGATTGGAATTGGACACTATTAGTAACAAACGAAGATATCGGTTTACAAGATAATACAATGAATACTGTCGGTTATGTTTCTGGCCTACTAGGTATGGGGACTATCACATCTGCAGAAGCTATTAGAAATCTTAAGAACCGCAAAAAGTCTTTGGAAGATCTTATAGAAACTTTAGAGAATACTGAAGAAGATGATGATGCCTCTAACAAATCTGCCTCTGATCACCAAGATACTTCTTCAAGCAACCATACTTCTAGCAAATAAAAAAGAGTACATCTAATGATGTACTCTTTTTTATATCTTAAATAATTAACTACTCAAGAATTGTTGCTACTGCTCCGGATCCTACTGTACGTCCACCTTCACGAATAGCGAAACGAAGACCTTGTTGCATCGCGATTGGAGCGATTAACTCGATTTCCATTTCAATGTTATCCCCAGGCATACACATTTCTGTACCTTCTGGTAATTGGATTACTCCAGTTACGTCAGTTGTACGGAAGTAGAATTGTGGTCTATAGTTTGAGAAGAATGGCTTATGACGTCCACCCTCTTCTTTTTTAAGAACGTATACTTGAGCTAAGAATTTTGTATGAGGTGTAATTGAACCTGGCTTACATAATACTTGTCCACGCTCGATATCAGTTCTTTGAACTCCACGAAGAAGTGCACCGATGTTATCTCCAGCTTGAGCTTGATCAAGAAGTTTACGGAACATTTCTACTCCAGTACAAACTACTTTACGAGTTTCTTCTTGAATACCAACGATTTCAATTTCATCTTGAACTTTAAGGATTCCTGATTCAACACGACCTGTAGCAACTGTACCACGGCCTGTGATTGAGAATACGTCCTCTACTGGCATAAGGAATGATTTATCAACGTCACGCTCTGGAGTTGGGATATACTCATCAATTATTTCGAATAATTCAACGATTTTATCTCCCCATGAACCCATTGGATCATTTAATGCTTGAAGAGCTGAACCACGGATGATTGGAGTATCATCACCTGGGAATTCGTATAAGTCTAATAACTCACGGATTTCCATTTCAACTAATTCTAATAACTCATCATCATCAACCATATCACATTTGTTTAAGAAAACAACGATGTATGGAACACCAACTTGGCGTGATAATAAGATATGCTCACGAGTTTGAGCCATTGGACCATCTGTAGCTGCACAAACAAGGATTGTTCCATCCATTTGAGCCGCTCCTGTGATCATGTTCTTAACGTAGTCAGCATGTCCTGGACAGTCAACGTGTGCGTAGTGACGAGCTGGTGTCTCGTACTCAACGTGTGCTGTAGAAATTGTGATACCACGCTCTCTTTCTTCTGGAGCTTTATCGATGTTAGCGAAGTCAATTGCCTCACCTAAACCGTATCTCTCATGAAGAGTTTTTGTAATAGCTGCTGTTAAAGTTGTTTTACCGTGGTCAACGTGTCCGATAGTACCGATGTTAACGTGTGGCTTACTTCTTTCATATTTAGCTTTTGCCATTTTGAATTTCCTCCTTTTAATAGCTGAGTTTATTTTTACTCAGATTAATTTAATTATATTTAATTTCCAGCTACTTGGCAAGTAGCTGGGAACTATATTAGGTTAATTTTAGAACTTGTCGTCAGTATTTCAAGTAAATTAAGCTTTTTTATCAGCAATAACTTTTTCTTGAATATTCTTTGGACATTGTTCGTAGTGATGGAATTCCATTGAGTAATTTCCACGACCTTGAGTTCTTGAACGAAGATCTGTAGAATACCCAAACATTTCTGAAAGTGCAACGTATGCTCTAATTTCTTGAGCTCCGTTTCTAGCTTCCATACCTTCCATACGTCCACGACGAGAGTTAATGTTACCAATAACATCTCCCATGTAGTCATCTGGTACAGTAACAATAACTTTCATGATTGGCTCAAGAAGGATTCCACCAGCTTTTTTCATAGCATCTTTAACTGCTAGAGAACCAGCAATTTTGAACGCCATCTCTGATGAATCGACATCATGGTATGATCCATCATAACATTCAGCTCTAACACCAACTAATTGGTATCCAGCTAATGGACCACTTGATAATGCTTCTTGAATACCTTTGTCAACAGCTGGAATGTATTCTCTAGGAATAGATCCACCTGAAACAGCGTTAACGAACTCGTATGTTTTTTCTGAGTTAGGGTCAAGTCTTGTGAAGCGAACTTTACAGTGACCGTATTGTCCACTACCACCTGATTGACGAACGAACTTAGAATCAATATCTACGTCGTTAGCAAGTGTTTCTCTGTAAGAAACTTGTGGTGCTCCAACGTTAGCTTCTACTTTGAATTCACGAAGTAAACGGTCAACGATGATTTCAAGGTGAAGCTCACCCATACCACCGATGATAGTTTGACCTGTTTCTTGGTCAGTAAAAGTCTTGAATGTTGGATCTTCTTCTGCAAGTTTAGAAAGAGCAACGCCCATTTTCTCTTGACCTGCTTTTGTTTTAGGCTCAATAGCAACGTGGATAACTGGCTCCGGGAATACCATTGATTCTAAAATTACTGGGTGATCGTCTGTACAAAGTGTATCACCTGTTGTTGTTCCTTTAAGACCAACAGCAGCAGCGATATCTCCTGCATAAACTTTATCTATATCTACACGGTTGTTAGCGTGCATCTGTAAGATACGCCCAATACGTTCTTTTTTATTTTTTGTTGAGTTAAGTACATATGAACCTGATTCTAATGTACCTGAGTAAACGCGGAAGAACGCAAGTTTACCAACAAATGGATCTGTCATAATTTTGAATGCAAGTGCTGCAAACGGCTCATCATCAGATGAGTGTTTTTCAATCGGTTCACCAGTCTCAGCATCTACACCTTGAATAGCTGCGATGTCTGTTGGAGCTGGCATGTATTCGATGATAGCATCAAGTAATCTTTGTACACCTTTGTTTTTGTAAGCTGATCCACAGAATACAGGAACAATTTTAACACCAATAACGCCTCTACGAAGTGCAGCTTTAAGTTCCTCAAGAGTAACTTCTTCGCCTTCAAGATACTTCATTGTAAGATCTTCATCTGTTTCACAGATAGCTTCGATTGCAGCAGCTCTGTAGTCTTCTGCTTTGTCAGCCATATCTGCTGGAATCTCTACACATTCAACATCTTTACCTAAGTCATCTTTGTAGATGTACGCTTTGTTTTCGAGTAAGTCGATGATTCCAACGAAATCATCTTCTGCACCGATTGGTAATTGCATAGGAACTGCATTAGCGCCTAAACGCTCTCTCATCATGCTTACAGCATTTTCGAAGTCAGCTCCCATGATGTCCATTTTGTTTACAAACGCCATACGAGGAACCTCGTATTTGTCTGCTTGACGCCATACTGTCTCTGATTGTGGTTCAACTCCACCTTTAGCACAGAATACACCAACCGCACTATCTAGTACACGTAGTGAACGCTCAACTTCAACTGTGAAGTCAACGTGTCCAGGAGTATCTATGATATTGATACGGTTGTCATTCCAGAAACAAGTTGTTGCAGCAGAAGTGATAGTGATACCACGTTCTTGCTCTTGTTCCATCCAGTCCATAGTAGCTCCACCTTCATGAGTTTCCCCAATCTTGTGATTTCTACCTGTATAGAAAAGAATACGTTCTGTAAGAGTTGTTTTACCTGCATCAATGTGCGCCATGATACCAATATTTCTGGTACGCTCAAGTGGATAATCTCTTCCTGCCAAGGTAATTCCTCCTTAAGGTTAAAAAACCTAGAATCTGTAATGAGCAAATGCTTTGTTTGCTTCTGCCATTTTGTGTGTATCTTCTTTTTTCTTAACTGATCCACCTGTATTGTTAAGTGCATCTAAAATCTCAGCAGCTAATGCTTCGATTGTTGTTCTTTCTCCACGGTTACGTGTGTAAGCTGTTAACCAACGAAGTCCTAATGTTTGGCGTCTTTCTGGACGAACCTCCATTGGTACTTGGTAAGTAGCACCTCCTACACGGCGTGCTTTTACTTCTAAAACTGGCATGATATTCTCTAAAGCTTCTTGGAACACCTCTAAAGCATCTCTACCTGTTTTCTCAGCAATGATGTCGAATGCACCATATACTATTTTTTGTGCAGTTCCTCTTTTACCATCAAGCATAATCTTGTTAATTAATTTAGTAACAAGTTTACTGTTGTATAATGGATCCGCTAATACGTCTCTTTTTGCTATATGTCCTTTACGTGGCACGGTCTTCCCTCCTTAACTGAAATTTGAAATATCATCGGTACTCGTCCTCTTCCTAGAAGAGGATCGTGCGCGCCCTTTACTAAATCTATATTAACGCGATTAAGCTGTTAGTATGCGTTAGCCGGGCACAGATAAGAATATTCTTATCTACTACTATTTCTTATTGGGTATTATTTTTTCTTAGCTTTTGCTTTTTTCGCTCCGTACTTAGAACGAGATTGATTTCTGTTTGCAACTCCTGCTGTATCTAATGTTCCACGGATGATATGGTAACGTGTACCTGGTAAGTCTTTTACTCTACCACCACGGATTAATACAACACTATGCTCTTGAAGGTTATGTCCTTCTCCTGGAATGTAAGCTGTTACTTCGATTCCATTTGTAAGACGTACTCTTGCTATTTTACGTAGAGCAGAGTTTGGTTTTTTAGGAGTAGCTGTTTTTACTGCTGTACAAACACCTCTCTTTTGTGGAGCAGAGATATCTGTTGCACGTTTCTTTAAAGAGTTGAACCCTTTTTGTAATGCTGGTGCAGTAGATTTTTTCTCGATTGTTTTTCTTCCTTTACGTACTAACTGGTTAAATGTAGGCATTCCGGCACCTCCTCGCTTAATCAATAATTGCTGCTTTTGCAGTATGAACCTCACACCATATACCTGTCCATACTGATTATATTACTATAACCAAATATGAACGCCTCTGGCGCTCGGGAATTGATGCTTCATAAATAACTTAAATATTCTTATTACTAAGATTTATTTTTACTTATTTAATATCAACATCTATTGTGTCTTGTAACGAGTAAAACATAAACTACTCTTTCGAGGTTAGGGTTTATGTGTACTCTTACACACACTAACGAATTTTAACACTTTTGACTTTATGTTGTCAAGGGTATTTTTTAGCTTAATCTTTTTGCGTTTGTTACCCTTACTTATTATAATCCCTTAGCTTACAATTTGCACGTGGTATTTATAGGTATATATTATCCTTTTAAAAGGATAAAGATTAGGGGTTACCTCTTCAGAAGTAACCCCTAATCTTTTTATTATAATTCCCCTATACTAACATCAATCTTACGATATCTGTCCATACCTGTACCTGCAGGGATTAGTTTACCGATAATTACGTTTTCTTTAAGACCAATCAGTGGATCCACTTTACCTTTGATAGCTGCTTCTGTAAGAACTCTTGTTGTCTCTTGGAATGATGCAGCTGATAAGAAGGATTCTGTTGCTAAAGAAGCTTTAGTGATACCTAGAAGAGTGTTTTTACCCATTGCTGGTTCTAAACCTTCTGCTATAGTTTGTTCGTTGATTGATTCAAAATCAAGAACGTCTACGAGACTTCCTGGTAATAAGCTTGTATCACCATTCTCCTCAATCTTAATCTTCTTAAGCATTTGACGTACAATAACCTCAACGTGTTTATCGTTGATATCAACCCCTTGAAGTCTGTATACACGTTGCACTTCTTGGAGCATGTAATCTTGTACTCCCCTGATTCCTTTAATCTTAAGGATATCATGTGGGTTAACACTACCTTCTGTAAGTTCATCTCCAGCTTCTACAAAATCTCCATCTAATACTTTGATTCTTGAACCATATGGTATTAAATAAGGTTTTGCTTGGACTTCCCCTTCAGTGCCAGTAATGCTAATTTCACGTTTTTTCTTAGTTTCTATTATGTTGACAGTACCAGCGAACTCAGCAACAATTGCAAGTCCTTTTGGTTTACGTGCCTCAAATAGTTCCTCGATACGTGGAAGACCTTGTGTGATGTCATCTCCAGCGATACCACCTGTATGGAAAGTACGCATTGTAAGTTGTGTACCAGGTTCCCCGATAGATTGAGCAGCGATGATACCTACTGATTCCCCAATTCTAACTTGGTTTCCTGATGACATATTTGCTCCGTAACATCTAGCACATATACCAATTTTAGATTTACATGAAAGTGCAGTTCTAATCTTCACTTTAGTAATACCTAATTTTGCATCAATATATTCAGCCATATTTGGTGAAATCATGTCATTTGCAGGAACTAATAGTTCTCCTGTTTCTGGATGCACAATATCTTCTGCTGCAAAACGACCTGTAATTCTCTCACTTAATGGTTCAATAACTTCTGACCCATCTTTGAATGCTTTTACCCACATACCTGGAGTAGTAGGGTATTCTTCACTGCGACAATCTTTCTCCCTAACGATAACATCTTGTGATACGTCAACAAGACGACGTGTAAGGTATCCTGAATCGGCTGTCTTAAGCGCTGTATCGGCAAGACCTTTACGAGCACCATGGGCAGAAATGAAGTATTCAAGTACTGTTAAACCTTCACGGAAGTTAGCTTTGATTGGAAGCTCGATAATACGTCCTGATGGTGATGCCATCAGTCCACGCATACCTGCAAGCTGCTTAATCTGATTGTTAGATCCACGGGCACCAGAGTGAGCCATCATGTAGATATTGTTATATCTACCAAGTCCATCTAATAGTGCTTTAGTAATCTTCTCATTTGCTGAGTTCCATGCTTGAATAACTTTGTTGTAACGTTCTTCATCTGTCATTAGACCACGTTTAAATAATTTTGTAACATGATCTACTGCTTTTTCAGCTTCATCTAAGTACTCTTGTTTTCTCTCTGGGATAACCATATCTGATACAGATACAGTAAGTGCTCCACGAGTAGAGAATTTGAATCCAAGGTCTTTTATGTTGTCTAGAAGAATAGCAGTATCTGTTGCACCATGTGTATTGATGCATTTTTTGATAATCTTACCTAGATCTTTTTTACCTACTAGGTAGTTAATCTCATATTCGAATACATTTTCTGGAATACTTCTATCTACAAGACCTAAATCTTGAGGGATAACTTCATTGAAGATGATACGCCCTACTGTAGTTTCTGTCATACCAGTCATTGACTCGCCATTTACTTCAATTGTTTTACGTACTTTAATACGCGCATGAAGAGAGATAACTTTATTATCATAAGCTAATATCGCTTCTTTTTCATCTTTGAAATACTTGCCTTCTCCTGGCTCACCCTCTTTATCAAGAGTTAAGTAATATGTTCCAAGAACCATATCCTGTGAAGGAACAGCTACTGGAGCACCATCTGAAGGTTTAAGTAAGTTGTTTGGGGCAAGTAATAAGAATCTACACTCTGCTTGTGCTTCTACTGATAAAGGCACGTGGATCGCCATCTGGTCACCATCGAAGTCAGCGTTGTAAGCTGCACATACAAGAGGATGAAGTTTTAATGCACGACCTTCTACTAATGTAGGTTCGAACGCTTGGATCCCAAGTCTATGAAGAGTAGGAGCACGGTTAAGCATAACTGGATGCTGACGGATAACTTCTTCTAAGACATCCCAAACTTCTGGATTAAGTCTTTCAATCATATGCTTAGCATTTTTAATGTTATGTGCTAAACCATCTGCTACTAATTTTTTCATAACGAATGGTTTGAATAGCTCGATAGCCATTTCTTTTGGCACACCACATTGGTAGATTTTAAGGTTTGGTCCTACTACGATAACTGAACGTCCTGAGTAGTCAACACGTTTACCAAGTAAGTTCTGACGGAAACGACCAGCTTTACCTTTAAGCATATCTGATAAAGATTTAAGTGGACGGTTTCCAGGTCCTGTAACTGGTCTACCGCGTCTACCGTTGTCAATAAGTGCATCAACTGCTTCTTGTAACATACGTTTTTCATTTCTTACGATGATATTAGGAGCTCCTAAATCAAGTAATCTCTTAAGACGGTTGTTACGGTTGATAACACGTCTATAAAGGTCATTAAGGTCTGATGTAGCAAATCTTCCACCATCTAACTGAATCATAGGTCTTAAATCTGGTGGTAAAACTGGGATAACATCAAGTACCATCCATTGTGGTCTATTACCAGAAAGTCTGAATGCTTCAATAACCTCTAAACGTTTGATAATACGAATTCTTTTTTGACCTGTTGTGTCTTTAAGTGCAGCTTTAAGTTCTACACTTTCACCTTCAAGGTCAATATCTGAGAGAAGCTTTTTAATAGCTTCTGCACCCATTTCTGCTGTGAATGAGGCATATCCGTATTTCTCTTCTGCTTCTCTGTACTCTTTTTCTGTTAATACTTCTTTATATGATAAACCTGTTTCTTTTGGATCTGTAACTACATAACATGCAAAATAAAGAATTTTCTCTAATAATCTTGGAGATATATTGAGTATAAGCCCCATTCTACTTGGTATGCCTTTGAAGTACCAGATATGAGACACTGGAGCTGCAAGCTCTATATGTCCCATTCTCTCACGACGTACTTTTGCCTTTGTAACTTCAACACCACAACGATCACAAATTACGCCTTTGTATCTAATACGCTTGTATTTTCCACAATGACACTCCCAGTCTTTGTTAGGTCCAAATATTTTTTCACAAAATAACCCATCACGCTCTGGTCTTTGTGTACGGTAGTTGATTGTTTCTGGCTTTCTTACTTCTCCTCTAGACCATTCACGTATTTTATCTGGGGAAGCTAATCCTATCCTTATACTTTCAAACAAGATAGATTGATCCATGTTTGTCATGACCTCCACTCCCTTCTATAGCTTTTATAAATCCAAATCATCTATTGATTCTTCAAAGAGTATATCTGGCTCTACTTCTTCAAAATCAAAATCGATACTGGCGTCATCTTCTAACTCTGTCTCATGTAAATCTGCATCTTCCTCTATAAATACTGGAGTTACAGGTGCATCTTCTAAACCTTCTATATTTACTGGTGCTACAACTATTCCTTCTTCTGCGCTTTCCTTGATTTCTACTTCATCCATATCAGAAGTAAGAACACGTACGTCAAGTGCAAGAGATTGAAGTTCTTTAAGAAGAACTTTGAATGATTCAGGTATACCTGGCTCAGGAATATTTTCACCTTTAACAATAGCTTCATAAGTTTTTACACGACCAACAACGTCGTCAGATTTAATTGTAAGAATTTCTTGAAGTGTGTAAGCAGCACCATATGCCTCAAGTGCCCAAACTTCCATCTCTCCAAAACGCTGTCCACCGAATTGCGCTTTACCACCAAGTGGTTGTTGCGTAATTGTTGCGTATGGTCCAGTTGAACGTGCATGCATTTTATCATCTACCAAGTGATGTAACTTGAGGTAGTGCATGTATCCTACTGTAACAGGATTATCAAATGCTTCACCTGTTCTACCATCTCTTAATCTAACTTTACCCGTTCTATCAAGAGGAACACCTTCCCACTCTTTTCTGTGGTCAAGATTGTTTTCTAAATATGCGTATGCTTCATCTCCGAGTTTACATCTCCATTTATCAGAGAACTCTTCCCATGAATTATTTACATAGTCATTTGCCATCTCTAGTGTTTCCATGATATCTTGCTCGTTTGCACCGTCAAATACTGGTGTTGCGATTTTAAATCCTAATGCTTTAGCAGCAAGACCTAAATGCACCTCTAATACCTGTCCAATGTTCATACGAGATGGAACGCCTAGTGGATTAAGAACGATATCAAGTGCTCTACCATTTGGTAAAAATGGCATATCTTCTATTGGAAGAACTCTTGAGATAACCCCTTTGTTACCATGACGTCCCGCCATCTTATCACCAACAGAGATTTTTCTCTTTTGAGCAATATAACAACGTACCATCTTGTTAACACCTGGAGCTAATTCATCTCCGTTTTCACGTGTGAAGGTCTTCACATCTACGATGATTCCCGCTTCACCATGAGGTACTCTAAGAGATGTATCTCTTACTTCCCTTACTTTTTCACCAAAGATCGCACGAAGAAGTCTTTCTTCAGCTGTAAGCTCTGTTTCTCCTTTTGGAGTTACACGGCCTACAAGAATGTCTCCTGAACGCACTTCTGCCCCTATACGAATAATTCCTCTTTCGTCTAGATCTTTTAATGCATCGTCTCCTACGTTTGGAATATCTCTTGTGATTTCTTCTGGTCCTACTTTTGTATCACGAGATTCTACTTCATACTCTTCAATATGAACAGATGTGTAGATATCTTCTTTAACTAATCTCTCACTAAGTAGGATAGCATCCTCATAGTTGTAACCTTCCCATGTCATAAATCCAATCAGTGGGTTTTGTCCTAGTGCAAGTTCACCATTATCTGTAGATGGACCATCAGCTAAAATTTCACCTTTTTTGACTACATCACCCTTATTAATAAGAGGAATTTGATTAATACATGTACCTTGATTACTTCTAACAAACTTAGTTAATTTATATGAATGTTTTTTACCATCTTCTGATTTGATAACAATCTCGTCAGCTGTTACTTTGTCTATTACACCATCTTCTTTGGCAATTGCAAGTACACCAGAGTCTCTAGCTGCTTTGCACTCCATACCTGTACCAACAATTGGGCTGTCTGTACGGATAAGTGGAACTGCCTGACGTTGCATGTTGGCACCCATGAGGGCACGGTTCGCATCATCATTCTCAAGGAATGGAATCATAGCTGTCGCAACGGATACGATCTGTTTTGGAGAAATATCCATTAAGTCAATTTCTGTGTAATCAAATTCTAAAATTTCTTCACGACGTCTAGCAGTAACTTTCTTATGAATGAATTCTTTGTTATCATTTAAAGGAGCTGTTGCTTGACATACTGTGTAGTTCTCTTCTTCATCCGCAGTAATATAAATAACATCATCTGTTACTCTTGGTACTGGGCCAGACTTATCTACTACTCTATATGGCGCTTCAATGAAACCATACTCATTAATACGCGCAAATGTAGCAAGTGAGTTGATAAGACCGATATTTGGACCCTCAGGTGTCTCGATAGGACACATACGACCATAATGTGAATGGTGTACGTCACGCACTTCGAATCCAGCACGTTCTCTTGAAAGACCACCAGGTCCTAATGCTGATAATCTTCTCTTATGAGTAAGCTCTGCAAGAGGGTTGTTTTGGTCCATGAACTGAGATAACTGTGAACTACCAAAGAATTCTTTAATAGCTGCAGTTACAGGTCTAATATTGATGAATGTTTGTGGGCTAAGTACTTCTGAATCTTGTACTGTCATTCTTTCACGAACAACTCTTTCCATACGAGCAAGTCCAATACGGAATTGATTCTGAAGAAGTTCTCCAACCGCACGAATACGACGGTTACCAAGGTGATCAATATCGTCCTTGTTTCCTACGCCATATTCAACATGAATATTGTAGTTAATAGAAGCAAAAATATCTTCTAAAGTAACGTGTTTTGGTACCAATTCATTGAATCTGTCTTTAATAGCACGTTTGATATCGTCCATTTCTTCATTGTTTTCAATGATGTCTGCAAGAACTGGATAGTATACAGTATCTTTGATACCAAGTTCTTCTGGATTAATATCTAGGAAATGAGTAATATCTACACTTTGGTTAGTAAGTACTTTGATTGGTCTATCTGAATCTGATACTTCTACTAAAACATATGCTGCACCTGTGTTTTGGATTTTGTCGGCTAAGCCTACTGAAATCTTCTCACCGCTACTCGCTACTACTTCTCCTGTAAACATATCAACTACATCTTCAGCAAGTCTAAAGCCAGTTACTCTATTTCTAAGTGCTAACTTTTTGTTAAACTTGTAACGTCCAACTTTAGCAAGGTCATACCTTCTAGCATCAAAGAACATGTTGCCAAGAAGTGTCTGAGCACTCTCTACTGTTGGTGGTTCACCTGGACGAATACGTTTGTAAATCTCTAAGAGACCTTCTTCGTAAGTCTTAGTTGAATCCTTTTCAATTGTTTCTAAGATTTTTGGCTCTTCACCAAACATATCTAAAATTTCTGCATCTGACCCTAATCCTAATGCACGTAACAGCACTGTTACTGGTACTTTACGTGTACGGTCAACTCTAACATAGAAAATATCATTTGAGTCGGTCTCGTACTCGAGCCAAGCACCTCTATTTGGAATTACTGTCGCAGAGAATAATCTTTTACCTATTTTGTCAAAATCGATGCCATAATAGATACCTGGAGAACGTACCAGCTGACTTACGATAACACGCTCTGCCCCATTAATAATAAATGTACCATTTACAGTCATCAGTGGGAATTCACCCATGAAAACATCATTATCAATAGTTTCTCCTGTTTCTTTGTTATGAAGACGCGCTTTAACTTTTAAAGCTGTCGCATAGTTTGAATCTCTTTCTTTGGCTTCCTCTACAGTATACTTAGGTTTACTGTCTAACGTAAAGTCAACAAACTCAAGCATAAGATTCCCATTGAAGTCTGTTATAGGTGAAATATCCTGGAATACTTCTTTAAGCCCTTCTTTTAAGAACCAGTTATAGGAGTCCTTTTGAACTTCTATTAAGTTAGGTATTTCAAAAATCTCATCTGCCATGGCATAGCTCATACGAACTTGTCTACCCGTTTGAATTGGGCGTATTTTAGATTTTTGCATGTGTACTCTCACCCCTTGCAAAATTTATAAATAATGCAGCAAGCTGCATTCTTCCGATAATAAGATTTAAACGCTACATATCCTAATTTTAATTGTCGAATAATATTAGATTGAAATATATTAAAATCAGATTATGTATTGTCAAGATAATTTGTCTATGCTATAATTGTTCTAAAAGAACAAATTGCACATTGACGCATTTTATAATGCTATCAGAAAAAAAAGGGCACGTCAACCCCTTTTTTCTATTTTATACATCTTTTCTACAATTTCTTGCTTTTAGCCTACATTGGCTTAATAATTCATGATTATAACATTTTATGCATTTAAATATATCATTCTGTGTAGGTAGCTTCAAGGGGAGCTGCCTACTTTTTATTTACCCAAAAGTTATACACATTCCAAAAGCCTTTTCTCCTAAAATTCATCATTTTTATCCACATTCAAATCACAACTGTTGATAAATCTGCATAAATTACGAGCAGGCTCTCTGCCCTATACATGTCTAAAGGGATAAAAAAAGAGGCAACACAAGTTGCCCCTCTTTTAAAAGCAAATTCACATTAATTATTTTAATGTAACTTTTGCTCCAACTTCTTCTAATTTAGCTTTGATAGCTTCAGCATCTTCTTTTGAGATACCTTCTTTAAGAACTTTTGGAGTTCCTTCTACTACATCTTTAGCTTCTTTTAAACCAAGACCTGTTAATTCACGAACAGCTTTGATTACTTTGATTTTTTCTGATCCAGCTTCTGTTAACTCAACATCGAATTCAGTTTTTTCTTCTGCTGCTACTGCTCCAGCTGCTGCAACCATAACGCCTGCTGCTGCTGATACTCCGAACTCTTCTTCACATGCTGTTACAAGTTCGTTTAATTCTAAGATTGTTAATTCTTTAATAGCTTCGATCATTTCTTGGATAGTTAATTTTGCCATTATAAGCACCTCCGTAATTTGTTTGTTTAATTAAATGATTGCGAACTTAACGTTCTGATTATTCTGCGTCTTTTTCAGCGATTTGCTTAATAACACGTGCAAAGCTTGAAATAGGTGACTTGAAGCTTCCAAGTAATCTTCCAAGTAATTCTTCTCTTGGAGCGATATTACCGATTGCAACCATTCCGTTTGCATCGTAGTAAGTACCTTCAACAACACCAGCTTTGAATTCTAACTTCTCGTTTGTTTTAGCTATTTTAGCTAATACTCTTGGACCTGCTGTAGCATCAGTATAGCTGATTGCCATTGCAGTTGGTCCTTCAAGATGTTTTGCAAGTTCCGCGAACTCAGTTCCTTCAATAGCGAAGTTTACCATAGTATTTTTGTATACTTTGTATTCTACACCAGCTTCTCTTAATTCACGACGAAGTGTAGTATCTTGTTCTACAGTAAGACCTCTATAGTCTACTAAAGTGATAGAACTAGCTCCGTTTATCTTTGCTTTGATTTCATCAACTACTACTTGTTTTCCATCGATTTTTGCCATTGTTACACCTCCCTAAAATCCAGGTTATGTCATAAAAATACCACTTTGCTTATCTTTCCGCAGGCAAAGTGGCTAATACATCCGTCCATTTATCATAAGACCTCGGTAGGTTGTATACGTTATGTCTTTCGACACCTACTGTCTGCGGTACAGTATTCTTTTATCAACATCATTGATGATACCATCTTTGACATTGCTTGTCAACATCTATTTACTACCAATAAATACTAGTTATCAGCTTTAGTTGGGTTAATTCTAATACCAGGTCCCATTGTTGATGAAACTGAGATACTACGTAAGAATTGACCTTTAGCAGCAGCTGGTTTAGCTTTAATGATAGCATTCATTAAAGTGTGGAAGTTGTCTTGTAATTTTTCTTGACCAAAAGATACTTTACCAATTGGAACATGGATAATGTTAGTTTTATCAAGACGGTATTCAATTTTACCAGCTTTGATTTCATCAATAGCTTTAGTTACGTCCATTGTTACTGTTCCAGCTTTAGGGTTTGGCATTAACCCTTTAGGTCCAAGTACACGACCAAGACGTCCTACAACACCCATCATATCTGGAGTTGCAACTACGATATCAAAGTCTAACCATCCCTCGTTTTGGATTCTTGGAATTAAATCTTCTGCTCCAACATGATCTGCACCAGCAGCTAAAGCCTCATCAGCTTTTGCTCCTTTAGCGAATACAAGTACTTTATGAGTTTTACCTGTACCGTGTGGTAATACTACCGCACCACGAACTTGTTGGTCTGCGTGACGACTGTCAACGCCTAATTTAATGTGTGCTTCAACTGTTTCGTCAAATTTCGCTACAGCTGTTTTTCCTACTAATTCAAATGCCTCAGTTGGATCATAAAGGTTAGTACGATCTACTTGTTTGGCAGCTTCATTATATTTTTTGCCTCTTTTCATTACATTACCTCCTTGTGGTATTATCGGGGACTAATCGCCCTCCCACGTAATATATACGCGCCTATTTTTAATAATTTAGTGTTCTAATTAAAATTAGTCTTCTACAACGATTCCCATTGAACGAGCTGTTCCAGCAATCATGCTAATAGCAGCTTCTAAGCTTCCAGCATTTAAGTCTGGCATTTTAAGCTCAGCAATTTTTTGAACGTCTGCTTTAGTAATTGTTGCAACTTTTGTTTTATTAGGTACTGCTGAACCTGACTTGATACCTGCCGCTTTCTTTAAAAGAATTGCTGCTGGTGGAGTTTTTGTAATGAAAGAGAAACTTCTGTCTGCATATACAGTAATTACTACTGGTATGATAAGACCTGCATCTTTTGATGTTCTTTCATTGAACTCTTTTGTAAATTGAACAATATTTACACCGTGTTGACCAAGTGCTGGTCCAACTGGTGGTGCTGGTGTTGCTTTCCCAGCTGGAATTTGTAACTTAATCATTCCTGTTATTTTCTTTGCCATTGTAAGGCACCTCCTGACAAATGTGGTATTCGCGGGGAATTCCCTCCCACTCGCGCGTTAGTTATGATCTTCACATCTAGTGAAGTTTGAAGCTAGGCATTTGAATAGTCATGATAGATAATTAGATAAGTCTCTCGATACTCTCAAGACCTATTTCTACTGGGAATTCTCTACCAAATCCATTAACTGATACAATAACAGTACCTTTTACTTCATGAATTTCTTTGATGATACCTTCAGAATTTAGGAAGGCTCCAGTTAATAGTTTAACCGGATCTCCTAGTTCTACGCTTATTTTAAACGTAGTAACATCAATTCCCATGTTTTTGATTTCTTCTAGTGATAATGATACTGGCTTAGAGTCTGGGCCTACAAAACCGGTTACTCCACGTGTATTACGAACCACGTACCAAGTATCATCTGTCATCACCATTTTGATTAGTACGTAACCAGGGAATGTCTTTCTCTGCACCGTTTTTTTAGTCCCGTTCTTTTCCTCTATTTCATCTTGCATGGGAACTTCTACAACATGGATTAAGTCTTGCATATTTCGATTTTTAATTGCTTTCTCAATATTTGCTTTTACTTTATTTTCATAACCTGAGTATGTGTGGATAACATACCATCTTGCTTCATCCATTCAAAGTCCTCCATTATTTAACAAACTGATGTAATAGGTTTAATCCTTGACTAAACACAACGTCCATTACAAAAACAATACCAGCCACTAACACAGACATGCCAATTACAGTGGCTGTCTTTGATAGAAGCTCATTTTTGTTAGGCCAAATTATTCTTTTACTTTCTGCTATAAAGTCTTTAAAAAACTCGCCCATAATTCACTTCCTCCCTGGTATACTATCATGCACACTTACTATTTTTTAGTTTCTTTGTGTGCAGTGTGTGTTTTGCAGAATCTGCAATATTTTTTAGTTTCCATGCGGTCCGGATGTTGTTTCTTATCCTTAGTCATGGTGTAGTTTCTACGCTTGCAGTCTTCACAAGCTAAAGTAATTTGTACTCTCACGATCGACACCTCCACATTGAGTTAAAGCTTTTAAAAATTGCCATAAAAAAAAGACCTATTAAGGTACAACACCAATATATCATATCTTAAAATAGGTCGTCAAGAGAATTAGTCCAGATTTTTTTGTAAAATTAAGGTTACTAGGCAGGTTTTGTATGCTTTTTATACGCTTCTACTACCTTTATAAGGTTTTCTGGCAACTCTATTTTTTCTACTTTTCTTCTTCTCTTGTCTCCCATTAATAAGAGATTTCTCTACTCTATAGCCATAATCTCTTCTTTTAATTCGAGAACATAGCCAATTTCTTTTTGTAAAGTAATTAATTCTACTCTTCCTTCTAAACTTTCTTTCAACTCCTGATATTGCTCACCAAATACACTCTCAGCCTGTCCAAGTTCATTCATTATGATTTCCTTATAAGTGAACATCTGCTCTAGCATATCTAGGATATTGGCCTCTTGCGTATCATCCAATAACACTGTTGTTTGATTCTATGAGATAACTTGTATTTGTTCTAAACACGCTTTAATAGCGTTTAAACTAGTGCATAACTTCTCCATGGGCTTCCCCCTTTATCTCTTGTCAAAAAATATGCCTTCTTCTTGTGAAATATCGTATGGGTTTGAGTATACATTCCCCATCTTTTTTTGACTACGCATTTTTTTAGGTTTTCCTGTACTTCTTCATACTGCCTATCAAACTCTTGCCTATTCGTCTTGTCTACCCCTATAATTTGCTCTAACAATTGTCTTTCTTCCCTAGAATAAACTATTTTATTTTCTTTATTCATTGTTTCTAATTCATCTATATCATTTTGTCTTTCGCCTAGTAGCTCAGACTACTTATCTATATCTTCAGATTGTAATGCATTTCCCTGTAACTTGGTGATTTCTAATATATGTAATAGTACTGCCATTTTCATTGGATAGATTCTCCTGTCTAATTGATTTACTGTATATATCGACTACTTTTTTTATATCCCTTGACTTTATTCTTCTCTTTAAATTTTTTATTAGACAGGAGCTCTTCCTTTTAAGGTCACTCTATTTGATGTCAATCCCATACTTTCCAAAATGCTTGATTATTCTTCCATAACTTATTTAAATAGTGCATATCCCGCTCATTATCCATACAAGCCCACAGCCCATTATGTTTATATACAGCAATCTCACCTTGGGCTGCTAAAGTTTCAAATACACCATACTCTAGGTCGCAGCTATTATCTTCTGTGAGATAATTAAGTAGAGACTTATGAAACACCATATATCCTCCATTAATAAGCCCTACCGAGGTTTGTGCCTTTTCTTTAAAGGTACTTAGAATATCTCCATCTGCTTGCAATTCTCCGAATCTAGCAGGTGGATGTACCCCTGAAATGGTCACCATCTTCCCTATTTTATTATGAAAATCTATCAAGTCATGGATGTTGATATCTGCTACGCCATCTCCATAAGTCAACAAATTCAACTCATCATCTAGATACTTCTCTATCTTCTTTAGTCTAGCCCCTTTTAGTGCATCTATTCCTGTATCTATCAAAGTGACCTTCCAATCCTTTTCATCATGATTATTATGAAGTGTCACACTGCTATCCATAAAATCTACTGTAAAATCATTATTATAACCTTCGTAGTGCAAAAAATACTCCTTAATTACACTTGATTTATAACCTAAACAGATGACAAATTCTTTGATACCATAGTAAGCATACGTCTTCATAATATGCCACAGTATAGGCTTCCCACCCACTTCTATCATAGGCTTAGGAACAATATTTGTGATTTCTCCCAGCCTACTGCCATAGCCTCCAGCTAAAATAACAACTTTCATATACTATTCCCCTTTCCGAACTATGCTACTTTCTACAGCTCCTCTTATACTTTGAACCATATAATCCAACATTTCTTTTGTCATTCCAGGATAAACACCTACCCAGAACACATTATTCATAGCAAAATCCGTCTGCTTTAAATCACCAATTTGTCTATATCCAGTCCCCGACGCTCTCATGTCATCAAAACACGGATGTTTTATAATGTTCCCCGCAAATAGCATACGTGTTTGTACGCCATGCTGTTCTAGATATGTCACCATCTGCTCCCGAGTTAGTATCGTGCCTTCTTTGACACCAATCAGACAACCAAACCAACTTACTCTATTATTCACATTCCCCTCGGGTAAAATAAGATACTCACTTAAAGTGTCTAATTGCGCTCTCAAATACTCCCAATTAGCCCTTCTCTTCACAATAAACTCAGGCAACTTATCTAACTGAGCGCAGCCTATTGCCGCTTGCATATCTGTAATCTTTAAGTTATAACCCAAATGCCCATACACATATTTATGATCATAGCCAAAAGGCAGCTCACCATACTGCTTGTTAAATCTCATCTTACAGAAATCATCTACACCAGGAGGGCAACAGCAATCACGCCCCCAATCTCTTAGTGAAAGAACTATCTTGGCAAGTTTAGGATTATCTGTATAGACCGCACCACCCTCACCCATGGTCATATGATGTGGTGGGTAAAAACTAGACGTTCCTATATCCCCACGAGTCCCTGTGTACTTCCATTGCCCCTCTACACACTGCTCAGAGCCTAGAGCATCACAATTGTCCTCTATGAGCCATAAATCATACTTCTTACAAAATGATAGCACCTGGCAAGTATCAAATGGGTTACCAAGCGTATGTGCCACCATGACAGCCTTCGTTCTATCCGTCCTAGCCTCTTCTAGCTGAGAACAGTCGATATTGTACTCTGGAATCGTAATATCCACAAAAACAGGCACAGCCCCATACTGAATAATAGGTGCTATCGTGGTAGGAAAGCCAGCAGCCACCGTAATCACTTCATCCCCTCGTTTAACCTGTCTATCCCCTAATAATGATGAAGTTAAAGCCATAAACGCTAATAAGTTAGCACTTGAACCTGAATTACATGTATAACAGTATTTTATATTTAAAAAGGCTGCCAGCTTCTTTTCAAACTCCTGCGTATATCTCCCACTGGTCAGCCAAAACTCTAGAGATGAATCTATAAGATTTGTCATCTCCTTTTCATCAAATACTCTCCCCGCATAAGGAATTCTCTGCCCAGGCTGAAATACTTCATCTTTTTTATGCTCTAGACGATAATACTCTTCTACTAAAGTCATAATCTCCGCTTTTAGTTCTTTAGCACGCTTCATTTTATCTCTCCTTTATATCACACATTAATCAGATATCTTCTATCCACTTAAAAGGTAGTCTCTCCTACATAAAGCTTATGTTTTTGCCAGCATGTACTAGAACCTTGTAGGGAGGGATTTCGGGACAAAAAAATAAGCCCATCATGGACTTATTAATTCTTATTGTACCCTTCCTTTCTATCTAAACTTCTTTATGTATAATAGTATATCGGATTTTTGCATTTTAACTTTAGTTAAAGCAAACTAAAAGGCTTATTAATTGTCTTTCAACAATTAATAAGCCTTTTACCCTATCCCTAATCTCTTGATTAAATCTTATTTATCTGATGATTTGTATCCGTAATCTGGAATACTCATCCAGCGCTCTTTGAAGTAATGCGCTGCAAGTTTTGGTCTTCTATCTCTTGTGAATATTCCTTTTTTATTTCCTTCTACACGCATAATGCCTTGTGACGTTGCAAAATCTGCAAAGTTCCATGTATGCTCTCCAATAAAGAATGGTAATGGATCTAATACTTCATGATTAGCTTTGTAATAATCTACTTGGTATTCTTCAGTAAACATCACTGGTGTCGCAGCTCTAAGTCCCATCACCGTATCTGCACCATACTCTGTAAACATAACTGGCTTACCTACAGTAGCCCAGTAATCCATCTCTATTTTTAAAGCTTGTTTGGCAGATTCTAATTCACCGCCATAAATATACCACCCATAATATCTATTAAGGCAAATCACATCTGCTAACAAAATAGCTGGTTCATTACCAAATTTACCTTGTAAAGAAACAATAGTAACAGGTCTATCTTGTGGATCACAGCTATGCGCGTGGTCATAAAGTGGCTTGTAATAGTTATAAGCACTTTCTGGGAATGTAGCTGTATCTGATTCATTGGCAATACACCACATCACAACACACGCATGATTTTTATCTCTTGCAATAAGGTCTTCAATCACTTCTCGGTGATGCTCATGTGTTTTGATATTGGCAAAAGTATCTACTGGTACTGGTCCTCTAGCACTTCCAAAGTTTAGATTAACCCCTACTGCTGCTACTTCATCGATAACTACAATACCTTCTCTATCACATAATCTCATCATTTCTTCTGAATAAGGATAATGACTTGTTCTAAAGGAGTTCGCTCCTTGCCACTTCATAAGCGCTATATCTTTTACATTAAGGACTTCATCAAGTCCTCTTCCCCTGAAGTTTGAGTCTTCATGCTTGCCATAGCCTTTGAAGTAAAACGGCTTCCCATTGATGAGGAACTCTGTTCCTTTTACTTCTACTGTTCTAATTCCAAATGGTAAAGTGTACTCATCCTCACCAAAGGTAACCTTTGCTTCATATAAGTAAGCTTTTAAAGGTTCCCATAGTGTCACATCCTTGATGCAAACTTCTCCTGTATTACCACACCCGCAAGCTACAATATTTCCTGATTCATCAGCTATCTCTATCTGAGTCTCACCTGTTCCTACTGTTTCTACTGCAAATTTGACAATAGCCTCTTCGCCTTGCATATCATAGGTTAACGTGATATCTTGGATATAAGACTTTGGTGTTGTATAAATTTTCACAGGTCTTGCTATCCCTGCATAATTGAAGAAGTCAAAGTTAGGATAGTTTTGCTTTTTATGTGTTACACCAGGTACATCTGGTAAACCGCCTCCAAAAATCCCTCCTGGGCTTTCACTTCCTACTGGTAAAGTACTCAGGTCAATTCTATTATCAACAGCTATCGTTAATGTATTTTCTCCTGATATCATAAACTCATTGATTTGCACTTCAAAAGGTAAGAATCCACCTTTATGTTCACAAATTAATTGACCATTTAAATAGACCTTTGCATGGTGTGTCACACTACCAAATCTGAGGACAATTCTTTCCTCTCTTAGAGCTTTTGGCACAGCTATTTCTTTTTGATAAAATACATAGCCATAATGATCTCTTAAATCCATACTTTCCTTTTGGTCATTGTAGGCTGCTGGAACAGCCATCATCTCATAGCCACTTTCCCACTTCTCCACCATCTCTTGTGAAATAGTTAGCTCTTCACTTGTTCTAAATTTCCAAATCCCGCTTAAATCAATTAATGCTCTAGCCGCACTTAAAACCGGATATAACATACGCATTACGCCCCCTTATCTTCTCGTTTCCCATTTGTTACAGAATACGTTGTCATTGAAGCTACCTTTGAACTCTGACTCACCCATAATCTTCTTTATTGTCTGGCGGATAATCTCTCTTGTATTCCCGTAAGCATTGATGTAGGTCTTCACCATCGGTACATCTGTTAAGTGTGTTGTATAGTTTAAAGATACAAATACAGTTGGTACTTCATGGATATACCAAGGAATCTCATTAGACATAGCCATTTTCCACTTAATACGTACGTTGTTCTCTACTGCGTATCCTCTTACATCAGCAAATACAAGGGCTGCATCCCAATTTTGTGAGTACTCAGCTGTTTTTCCTTTTTCTCTTGAATTGCCATCATTAAGTGTTACTTCAAATCCTGCTTTTTCAAGTTCTTCTATAATAATTTGCTCTGAAGTATTTGTATTACCATGGATACCACCCATCTCACCATATAATGTATAAACTTTAATTCTCTTATGTGTACTTGGCTTAATTGGTAACTCTACTTTTGTCTTAACAAGTGTAACCCCTTTATCTGCTGCCTCTTTTGCCATAGCTAAATGCTCCTCACATCCAACTACTTGAAGTACTTCTTTATCTGGTACTAAAGTCCCTTCTTGCTTCTTTGTATGTAGGTTAAGAGAAGCTTTAAGACCTAAGATTCTAGCTAAAGCATCTTGTAAACGCTCTTCTGTAATCACACCATTTTTGTATCCCTCTAACATAAAGTTAAAGTCTTCTTCATGGTCATTAAAGAATAAGAACATATCACATCCAGCAGCAATCGCAGCCGGTACATAATCTTTACGTTTCATAGCAGCTGCCATACCAATCATATGTGATGCATCTGTTACAACTAGACCATTGAATCCTAATTTTTCACGTAATAAACCTGTAATAAGTTCTGGTGCTAAAGTAGCAGGAAGAATTTCTTCATCTGTCATACCTGGTACTAATTTTTGGGAGTACGCTGGTAAGGCAATGTGCCCAGCCATAATTGTCATAACGCCTTCTTCAATAACGCTTTCATAGACTTTACCAAAAGTTGCATCCCACTCATCACAACTTAGTTCATTAACCCCTAATACTAAATGTTGGTCGCGCTCTTCTGTTCCATCTCCTGGGAAGTGCTTCACACAAGAAGCAATATTGCTTTGTCTTAATCCTTTGATGTAGGCATTAGTATGTTTGATAACTGGCTCTATCGTATTACCATAAGCTCTTGTATTAACAATGGTATTTCTCCAGTTCATTAAGATATCTGCACATGGGTCAAAGTTCCAGTTGCAACCAATAGCTGTAGCTTCCTTGCCACTTACATAACCTGTATTGTAAGCAACCTCTACATCTCCTGTTGCTTCTACTTGCGCTGCACTTGCTACATAAGTACCATCTTTACAAGCACCATCTCCGCCGCTATCACAGTTTGCTGCTACAAGCATAGGAATCTTACTTGCGTTTTGCAATGTTTGTGTCAACTCAAATACCTCTTCTGCATTAGCTGGCATATATCTTGCACCACCAATGTGATATTTGTCTATTAACTCTTTCACATAAGCTGGATCTCTATCAACAAATAAGTTAATGAATAATTGACCTATTTTTTCTTCTATTGTCATCCCTGAAATTGTATCTTGTACCCATTTTACAGCCTCATCTGATAAGTAAAATGGTTTTGCTTTTAAGTTTACCATATGTTTTGTCTCCTCTATTTTAATATTGCTTCAAATTCTTGTATTAATTGCTCCTGATAGGCCTCATCAAATGTGCCTTCCATGAGCTTACTCATAGCTTCCAAGTGAAGCCTCTCCCAAGAGAAACTTTCTTTGCCTACTAGTATAGGATAGAATTTCACCCCATTAGCTCTAGCAGCTTCTAAGTCTCCTGGCGCATCACCTACCATCAGTACATTTTCTGGCTTATAACCTTTATCTTTAAGGTGGCTAATGCAAATACTTTTTGTACCTGCTTCTTGTCCAAGTAATAACTGAATATACTGGGTTAACTCATGTCTATTCCACTCCGCATCTAAAGCGCCTCCATTAGCTGAAGATACTACTGAGACATCTGCTACGGTAGCAAGATAAGCTAATCCTTTTTTTACATTTGGAAAGGGCTCATCATCAGTAGGTAGATTTTTAATAGATTCATTCACTGCTAAAGACCACTCAAGTGTCTGTTTTAGACAGCTACTATTGGTCTTTTCTATTTCTCTTTCAAGTGAAGGATTAGAAAGCTCTGTAGCCTCTTCTACCCAATTTAAAAGTGATTCTAAATCTGGAATGATTATGCCGTCTTTACTTAACTCTTGAAAGGTTTTAGCAAGTCCTTTAAATCTATTAATCCCCCTCGTACGAGAATAAAGATTAATGTGATTCCAAAGCTTGATAATGCTTTCTTCCTTTTCAAACAACTGCCATACTCTAATCATTTCAGGTCCAAAACACTTATGGTGTTTGATGTCCATGGTGTCCATAGCACAGCCATCTGAGTCAACACACACTAGAAATTCTTTGATTTTACGATAGTTTTCAAATATATTATTCATTGCATATTAACTCCTTTTATTAATCTATTTAGGTTCATCCACCCAAACCTATACTTGCATCTATCAAGTACACGTTTTGATAGTTACCTTCTTACTTTATTAATTTTATGGAGTAAAGACATAAGCTTTACTCCATAAAGTTAATATTTTAGCTACTTCTTAATTCTTTTTAGCAGCTAATTCTTCCTGAATTTCTGCCATTTTATCTTGTGTTAGGTCGTAGAACTTCATAGCTATGATAGATGCTACATGTCCTAAAATTGGGATGACACAGAAACAAAATAAGACAACACCATTAAATTTATCATTAACTGGTTGATTTGGCATGATAGTAACACTTCCTACACCAGCAAAAGTTAAAGCAAATCCTGTAATTAATGTTGATGCAGAAGATAATAGTTTATCTACAAATGAGAACATTGTTCCCATCATACCTGGTACAAACTTACCACTTCTTGTTGTCTCATAATCTGTACAGTCTGCAATCATAGGAATAATACTTGCACTTCCCATACTTGCCACACATTTTTGTGCTATATAAAGACCTAAGAATATCCATGGTGCTTCTGGATTTGGTTTAACAATGTACATAGCAATTAATAAGAGCATGGAACCCCAAGTTCCTACTAAGAAACATTTTTTGATACCTACTTTTCTTGCAATTCCTACACCACATAAAGAAAGGATAATAAGTGGCATCATAAGAACAGATGAGAATGTACCTTGTAGTGTTGAATTTAATAATAAGTTAGCAAATAGGTAAGTTCCTACTCCACTCATTAAAAGCATTCCAAGTTTATCTGTTGCTGCTGAAATAATAAGCATTTGAATTGGTCTATTATGAACTAGAATATCTACATAATCTTTGAATTTAACATCTGTAGATTTTTTACTATCGCCAAAGAATTCCGGTCTATCTTTTTGCCAAATACCAATGATGGCACAAATTGTAAATGTAAATGAGATAGCACAGATGATAAGTACCGCTTCTTTCCACATATCTGGGTTAATAAGACCTAAGTTCGGTGCAAATTCCCCCACTGAATATTTGCCAGCTAATTTCACTGTAATAAGTACAGGAATCATAGCACTTAAAACTTGTGTAATAACACCATCAAACCCTGAAAAGATAGGTCTTTGTTTTGGATTGTTTGTAAGAGCTGCTTGAGCTGCTTTTGTACACACTGTTTGGAATGTGTAACCAATGATGTATAGAATATAAAAAACTGTTGTATAAATATACTTACCTGATGTAGATAAAGTAAGTGGTGTATTAAATATGGCAATCATACATATACAAATAATAATGTTACCCATTAACATGAAAGGTCTAAACTTACCGAACTTACCATTTGTCTTATCTACTAAAAATCCTATGATTGGATCTGTAACACCATCAAATATACGTGTAAAAGTAGCAATAGCTCCAATGGTTACTGCCGCTAATCCTAAAACATTTTGTGTAAAGTAGGCATATTGCATCATAAGAAACATTGCTGCATTTGTCGCTGCATTGTTTAATGAGAAGAAACCAATCTGCCATAACTTAGCATCGTTATAAGTTGTTACTTGTTTCGTATTATTCATACCAATACCTCTCTCCTATTTAAAGTCATTACTTGTGCTTGCGCCTGCATCTTTATGACAATATCTTAACAAAAATATTACTTATGTAGTTAGTAAAATACACAGATAAATAGTAAATTATTAATATAAGTTCTTTTTACTTGCACAAATATACGCTATTTTTTTGTGCATTCTTTGTATTTATGTTGTATAATATAAAAAACGATTAGATATTTTTCATAAGGAGTCCATCACTATGCTTTCTATACAATTAGATCTTTGTAAACAATTCATTAACACACTACTTTCACTTAATGTTTCTTATATAGACAACACCCCTTCTGCGGTAGCAGCTTTTACAGAAGAAGCATGTCCAGAACTTTTAGAGACATTTATGGATAAAATAGCATTTACCCAATATATCTTAGGCCTAGATACTCAGCATATTTATCATCTTACAGATAAGGGCCTCATTAACTATATGATCCTTAAGTTCAATGAAGGTAATAACCTGATGATAGTAGGCCCTTACCTAGCCGAACAGCCTACACCTGCTTTTTGTGAGAAAGTATTGAATACCAATCATTTACCTATATCTCTTCTCATCCCCATTAGTCTGTACTATCACTCTTTACCTATTTGTCAAAACTCTACAGTTATTTCTTCTATCAAGATTTCAGCTATGCAGATTTTTGACAAGACAACGCAGTTACCTTATACACATGATATTTTATTTAATCAAACAGCACCTACTCACTTAACATATGTTCCTGATGATAATAAAGAATTTATGATGAAACTTCTACAAGAACGTTATGACGCCGAAAATAAATTACTTTTAGAAATTCATCACGGTAATCTAGATGAAGCCCTTTTAGCTCATAGGGATTTCAAAAAGAAATCTAAAGGTATCACACGCTCTAATGATCCTATTAAAAGTGTAAAGATACTTTCTTATATCTCTAATACACTCTTTAGGAAAGCAGCAGAGCGAGCCGCTGTACATCCTATCTATATTGATATTCTTTCATCTCAGATTGCACATCTTATCGAGAACGCCAATTCTCTAGCAAGTTTAGAAGACTTACAAGTACAAATGGTAAAAGATTACTGCTACCTTGTCAAAAAGCATACACTCAAAGATTATAGCCCTTTAATTCGTAAAGCTATCAATTATATTAATGTTAACCTGAGTACCGAATTACATTTGAAAACTATTGCTGAAGCTATCGATGTGAGTCCAAATTATTTATCTAATCTCTTCAACAAAGAAACCCAGCAGTCTATCACCCGTTTTATTCACAGTAAACGTATTGATAAGGCAGCTGAACTCTTGCAATCAGCCGAGCTCTCTATTCAAACCATTGCTTTTTATGTAGGGTATAGTGATATGAATTACTTCACTAAATTATTTAAAAAACAAACAGGTATGACGCCCACTCATTTCAAAAGTCAGATACGTAAATAAATAAAAAAAGCTAAAGCAATTTTTATCCATTGCTTTAGCTTTTTTGTTGGCCTATCTTAAGCTACTTCTTTAATTAATGCTTCAAGCTCTGCCCCATCAAAGTATGTTGCTTCTTCTTTTAATTCAAGTGGAGTAACAAATGTTCCTGTTGTTGTTACACCATTGTTGATCATTGTATAGTTAGCTGAACCAACTTTTGTTACAATCACTAAATTTTCTTTTGTCATTGTGATTTCTTTTGTCTTCGCATCGTATACTACCTTAAATGCTTTTTGCTCTGCGTAGTCTCTAAGTTTTACAACTTTTGCTACTGCTACTTCTTCTTTTACACCATTTGACTCATTTGTTATTGTCATTCTTGTTTCTTTTTGAATGTCAATTACACCTAATTCTTTGATGTAGCCCAGAAGAACATCCATAAGTGTGTTATATTCAGCTTTGATTGGGTATTCTTTAAACATCGTGTATCCGTCTCCACCAGCAGCCATAAAGTCATTTGTTACTACTGTGTAAAGTTTGTTTGGATCTAAGTTTTCACCAGCAATTTTTACATTGCTAATTCTATTTCCTACTGCTTCTTTAGCATGTAATGTGAATGTGATACCTGCTGTATGAGGGAATGCACCTTTTTGTTCTGGGTAATCACCTACTCCATACTCAAGGGCTGCTACGATATCACTACCTTTGATTTCTTTTACCATAAGTGTGTTACCAAATGGGAATACTGTTGAGATATGACCCATTGTGATATCACCAGCTGGTATAGATGCTCTAATACCACCACCATTTGTGATAGCCATATCTGCACCTGATTCTTTAAGCATAGCATTAGTTGTTAATTGACCAAGGTTAGTTTCACCTGTTCTTGCTGTTTCTCTTTCACCATCTAATACTACTGATGTTTTTCCTATCACTTGACCAAGAACAGCTGTAAAAGCTTTATCTAATTTGCTAATTTCTTCTGCGATTAATGCATTTGGTGTTACTTCTGCTAAATCTGCATAAGATAATAATTTAACTTCTTTGTTAACTACTTTTCCATTTTCAATAGTAAGGTCTACTCTACCAAGGTTAGCAAAGTATTCCCCTGTACTTACGATCATTGTATCATTTACGAGGCGGCCTTCTGGTAAAGTGGTATGACTATGACCATCTACAATCACGTCGATACCTTTTACTTGTTTAGCTACTATGTCTGATGTATCTGTTCCTTCATCAAGACCTAAGTGAGATACCATTACCACTACATCTACTTTTTCTGTTTCTTTTAAAGCTTTAACTGCTTTTTCTGCTGATTTTACGATATCTTGGAACTCATATCCTTTTACATTGTTTGGATGAGTTTTGTAATATGTTTCTGGAGTTGTAAGACCGAAGATACCTACTTTTACTCCCTCAAATTCTTTTACTATGTATGGCTTAAATACCTCTTTACCTTCAGTTGTTGCAATATTTGCTGAAAGCATTGGGAAATTAAGTTTTTTATAAAGTTCTGCTAAATTTTCTGATCCGAAATCATATTCATGATTCCCTGGTGCCATTGCATCATAACCTACTTGGTTAATAACAGATACAATATTTTGACCTTTTTCAAGGTTAGCAATTGGGAGACCTTGGAACATATCTCCTCCGTCTAATACAACTACATTATTTTCTTTTTTTAATTCTTCTACGTAAGCAGCCATTTTAGCGAAGCCAATAGCTTTACCATCATCTACTATACGAGCATGTGTATCATTAGTATGAATGATTGTTACTTTAGTTTGATCTGCTCCAAAGATTGGAAATACACTACAAACTAAAAGGGTGAAAATAAGAATACTTAATTTTACTTTTTTCATTGTATAGCTCCTCCTGTTAGGTCGTTGATATTAAAATATATTAAGTGCTTATCTTTTTTATACCATATTTCGCTTAAATTCGCAACTATTTGTGCGAACAAAATACTTTTTTTTTATTTTATTATTCGACTCATCCTTTTTTCATTCTATTTTCATTGAGGAATCTCATACGGGCTTTTGCCTCATCTTCCTTCTTCAAAGTCTTAACTTTAAGTTCACCTGCCGCTCGCACTAATTGTCCCTGTAATATACTTGAACAATTTTTGCATTATCTGCCCCCCGTACGTATAAGTGCTCCGCAGTTCTCACACACTCTAACATCCACCTCTTATCCTCCCTCTATATCCCAACGCATATAACAACTACATAGATTTCGCCTATAC